>CALDUJ010000137.1 GCA_937923735.1 uncultured Flavobacteriaceae bacterium
GTGGTGAAGCTGTGTCTTTAGTAAGTGCAGATGAGACAACATACCTAAGAGATATTGAAAAGCTAGTAGGCTTAAAGATTCCAGTAGAAATTGTTGAAGGTTTTGAACCTGACCCTAATGCATCAACGCAGCCTATAAAGCAAGGTCAAAGAGGTAGCCAAAACAGAGGAAGAAGAAATGCTGGTTCACGTAATTCTAACTCTGGGAGTAGTGGTAATAGTGGGGTCTCTAATTCAAGAGGCGGAAGGAATAGAAATAAGAATAGAAGAAGGCGTTAATTATTTTGAAGCACTTAATTCTTCATTAATGTTGCCTATATAATTCAAGACATCATCCTTACCAATGTTTTTCGTAGAAGAGGTCACGAAATGATTTGGCATTTCTTCCCAAGTTTCAAGCAGAACGTTTTGATAATCTTCAACATGCCGCTCAATGGCTTTGGGTTTTAGCTTATCTGCTTTTGTGAAGATAATCGAAAACGGTATTTGTTGCTCTCCCATCCATTGCATAAATTCCAAATCTACAGGTTGAGGTTCATGCCTAATATCAATCAATACAAATGCAGAAACCAGTTGCTCACGTTGCTTAAAGTAATCTGTTATGAATTTCTGAAAGGTTTTCTTAGTAGATTTAGAAACTCTAGCATATCCATAGCCAGGCAAGTCTACCAGATGCCATTCTTTATTGATAATAAAATGGTTTATGAGTTGTGTCTTTCCTGGTCTACCAGACGTTTTAGCTAAGCTCTTTCTGCTCGTTAACATGTTGATTAATGAAGATTTTCCAACATTACTTCTCCCAATAAATGCATACTCGGGAATATTGCTCTTTGGACATTTAGCAACATCAGAATTACTCATGACGAATTCGGCAGATATGATCTTCATGATGCTAAATATTTTGAAGTGATTTTTCTCATGAGGGGTGCTTCCGAGTGAAATAATTAAATGTCGATTTATCGACTAGAATTTACGGTCAGTCAGCCAATTGTAAAGAATTTGGTTGAATTCATCTGGATGTTCCATCATGGCTGCATGTCCGCATTTGTCAATCCAAAACAAATCAGAATCTGGCAGTTTTTCGTTGAATTCTTCTGCCACTTCTGGAGGTGTTACACCATCGTTTTTACCCCAAATAATACAGGTTGGCGTAGTCATTTTTGGGAGGTCTTTTCCCATATTATGCCTAATGGCACTCTTGGCAATTGCCAGAGTTTTTATCAATTTGTTTCTATCGTTAACAGTAGCAAATACTTCATCAACAATTTCCTTAGTTGCAATTTCAGGATCATAAAAAACCTCTTGGGCCTTTTTCTTAATAACTTCATAATCACCGCGTCTTGGGTAGCTACTTCCCATAGCACTTTCGTATAGTCCAGAACTACCAGTAATAACTAGAGCTTTTACTTTTTCAGGAAACAACTTTGTATGTAATAAACCTATATGTCCACCTAGTGAGTTGCCTAAAACAATGGCCTCTTTATATCCTTTATGCTCTATAAAATCATGCAAGTATTTTGCAAATGTTTTGACATTGGTTTTAAGTAAAGACATGTCATAAATTGGCAACTCCGGAATAACAACTTTATACCCTTTATCGCTAAAAAAATTGGTGACGCCGTCAAAATTACTCAAGCCACCCATCAGCCCATGAAGAATGATTATTGGAGTGCCTTCACCTACTTCAATATAGCTGAATTTACCTTCTTTTTTAAGCTCGTGTGTCATGTATTAGTTAGTGCTAGATATCAATGGCAAATATAATCAATTCAGAATGATAATTCTTCATTTAGCCTAGAGGTTCAAAATCAATTGGTAAAACCAATATTTCAGCTAACAAGTTAAAATTTATCAACAATGTGTCAAAAAGTGGTAAATCGTGGGAAAATTTCAATATATTTGAAACTTATACATCCTAATAATTTCTGTTGTATTGAATTCATTAATTGGAACATACGAGTGTAAAGCTGACGTCAAAGGACGAGTGATGATGCCTTCTGCTTTAAAGAAGCAGTTGTCTCCTGTGTTGCAAGATGGGTTTGTGATAAAGCGTGCTGTGTTTCAGTCTTGCTTGGAGTTGTATCCAATGAAAGAGTGGAATAATCTGATGAGTAAAGTCAATAAACTCAACCGATTCAAGAAAAAGAACAACGATTTTATCAGATTATTCACCGCTGGTGTTAAGATGGTGGAATTGGATGGTTCAGGAAGATTGCTGGTGCCTAAAGATTTAATTGCATTTTCAGGAATATCAAAAAACATCGTAATGTCTTCCGCTGTTAGCATCGTGGAGATTTGGGATAAAGAAAAGTATGAACAGGCTATTAATGATGCAACTGTAGATTTTGCAGATTTAGCTGAAGAAGTCATGGGACAAGATGATGATGACAATGGAATATCATAACCCCGTTTTATTAAAAGATACTGTTGATGGACTCAACATGGTTGAGAATGGGATTTATGTAGATGTTACATTTGGAGGTGGTGGTCATAGCAAAGAGATTTTAAATAGGCTAGGTCCTAATGGTAAGTTGTTTGCTTTTGATCAAGATAAAGACGCTCTTTTAAATACTATTGATGATGAACGTTTCACTTTAATTAATGAGAATTTCAGATACATGAAACGCTTTTTAAGGTTTCATGGAATTAAGGAAGTCAATGGAATTTTAGCTGATTTTGGAGTGTCTTCTCATCAGTTTGATGTTGCAGAAAGAGGGTTTTCGACTCGCTTTGAGGCTGATTTAGATATGCGTATGAATCAAGATGACCAGTTATCTGCGTACAATGTTGTTAATGATTATGATGATGAGGATTTAAAGCGTGTGTTTTATAGTTATGGCGAATTGCGTTCTGCTCCAGCTCTAGCAAGAACAATCGTTGAAAAACGAAAGGAAAGACCAATTAAAACTAGTGAGCAACTAAAAAACGCTATAAAAAAGTATTTACCGGCAAAGTATGAGAATAAAATTCTTGCGCAGATTTATCAAGCTATACGAATCGAAGTAAATCAAGAATTAGAAGCTTTAAAAGAATTTTTAACACAAACCCCAGAATTATTAGTTAAAGGTGGTCGTTTAAGTGTTATATCCTACCACTCTCTGGAGGACAGATTGGTGAAACGGTTTATAAAAAACGGCATGTTTGAAGGTGAACCAGAGAGAGATGTGTTTGGAAATTTTGAAGTGCCAATGAAAAAGGTTGGAAAACTAATAGTTCCATGCAAAGAAGAGATACAACAAAATAATAGAGCGCGAAGTGCCAAATTAAGAATCGCCGAGAGGTTGTGAAATAAGTCAAAGCCTGTCACATTGAGCGGAGTCGAAATGTAAGGCGTTAATAAAATTAAAAATATTCCCGCCTTCGGGGGAAGTAATATGAAGAATAATATATATAGCATACTAAAAGGAAAATTCTTGATAAGCGACGACTCGTTCAAGAATTGGAGAGTCATTATCTTCTTTTCCATTTTGGCAATTATCATGATTGCTAGCTCACATAGTGCGGATAGAAAAGTTCACGAAATAGCTCAGCTTAATAACGAAGTAAAGGAGCTACGTTCCAAATTTGTAGATGGTCGTTCTAAGCTTATGAGACTAAAAATGGAATCTTCCATACAAAGAAAAATGGCAGAAAAGGGTTTAAAACCTTCTGAGATACCACCAAAGAAAATAAGAGTAAAATCACAGCAAGACTGAATCGGAATTGGAAACCAAGGAAAACAACATATTGAACCGATTGTATTTTGTGGCAGGATGTATGTTCGTCTTCGCCATTGCTGTTGTATTCAAATTATTTAGTATTCAATTCATTCAAGGGGATAAGTATCGCGACTTAGCAGAAAAGAGAACAGTCAAGAATGTAACCATTCCCGCAAACCGAGGTAATGTGTATGCAGCAGATGGTAGTTTATTAGCGACCTCAGTGCCTAAATACGATATCCGATTTGATGCTGTTACACCTTCAGAAAGACGTTTTAAAGAGCATGTTAAAGGGCTCAGCGATTCACTTTCAAAGTACTTTGGAAAATCTTCAAATCATTATCAGAAAACTTTGTCAAAAGCAAGAGCTAATAAAAACAGGTACTTTCTTTTGGGTAGAAATTTAAGTTATACGGACTATATCCGCTTTCGTTCATTTCCATTGTTGAATTTGGGGGCATTTAAGGGCGGATTGATTGTTGAGCAAACTACAAAAAGAGAGCATCCTATGGGAGGCATTGCTCAGAGAACTATTGGTTATGAGCGTTTTGATGATGATGGAAATGTAACTAGACCAGGCATTGATGGTGCTTTTGGTGTAAAATACTTGAGAGGAGTAGATGGTCATAGATTAAAGCAGAAAATAGGTAAAGGTCAATGGAAACCTGTGGCGGATTTTAATCAGGTTGAACCACAAGATGGTTATGATGTAGTCACAACTATTGATGTTAATATACAAGATATTGCTCATCATTCTCTATTACAACAACTTGAAAAATACAAAGCTGATCACGGTTGTGTTGTAGTAATGGATGTTAAAACAGGTGAGGTTAAAGCTATTTCCAATCTAGGCCGAAATAAAGAAGGGTACTATTATGAGCGGTTGAATTATGCTGTTGGTGAGTCTCACGAGCCAGGTTCAACTTTTAAATTAATGGCAATCACAGCTGCTTTAGAAGATAAAGTTATTGATACAAGTGATGTGGTGGATACCGAAAATGGAGTTATTAAATTCTATGGTAAATCTGTTAGGGATTCCAATCGAAGAGGTTACGGAAAGGTGAGTGTTTCAAAAGCTTTTGAGGTGTCTTCCAATACTGGAATAGTAAAGGCTATACACAATGCTTATAAAGATAAGCCTTCAAAATTTGTGGACCGCCTTTATGATATGGATTTAAATAAAAAGCTTGATTTGCCAATTATAGGTGAGGGTGTGCCAATTATTCCAGATCCAAGAATAAAAAATAAGCGTTGGAGTGGGATTGCACTTCCTTGGATGGCTTTTGGTTATGGCGTTTCATTCACACCATTACAGACTTTAACTTTTTATAATGCTATTGCTAATGATGGAGTTATGGTCAAGCCTCAGTTCTTGAAAGAGGTGCGTGAATTTGATGAAGTTATTGTGCCATTCAAAAGAGAAGTGATTAATAATCGAATTTGTTCTAAGGCAACTGTTTCTAAAGTGCAAAAGCTTCTTAAGAATGTGGTTGAAAAGAAGCATGGTACTGGTAATGGCCTATATTCTGAAAACTTCTCAATGGCTGGGAAAACAGGAACATGTCAAAAAGATTATAGAGATAAGGATAAGTTGAATTACATATCGACATTTGCTGGCTATTTTCCTGCAGATAATCCAAAGTATTCATGCATCGTAGTTATTCACGAACCAGATAAAAGTGTCGGTTATTACGGAGCCGATGTATCAGGTCCAGTTTTCAAAACGATTGCTCAGAAGATATATACAGATACTCCAATTGTCGATGAAATAAGATCACTCGAAGTAAAGAACGCTTCAGCTGAAAAACAATACGAAGAATTCTATAATACTGCTCAGACTTATAAAACTATTATGCCAAAAGTTGTTGGTCTTCCAGCAATGGATGCGCTAGCGCTACTAGAGAATATGCCGATTAATGTTAAAGTGAAAATAGTTGGCTCGGGCACTGTCAAAAAACAATCCATTAATAAGGGAACGAAATTAGAAAAAGGTCAAACCATAACAATTGAAGCATCTTGATTGCATTAAAAGACATATTATATAAAGTTACAATCAACAAAGTAGTTGGAAGTACAGGGATTTATGTACGTAACGTAGAATTCAATTCCAAGAAAACAGCCATGAACGATGTATTTGTAGCAATAAAAGGCACTGTTGTAGATGGGCATGATTATATCGAGATGGCTGTTAAACAAGGAGCCTTGGCAGTTGTTTGCGAGAAAATTCCAGAAAAACGAAAGGAACGAGTTACCTATATTCAGACAGATAATACAAACAAGGCATTAGCCATTATGTCATCCAATTTTTATGGGGTGCCATCCGAAAACCTGAAACTAATTGGTGTAACTGGGACTAATGGAAAAACTACAGTTGCGTCATTATTGTACTCACTTTTTAAGAAAGCTGGTTATAAAGTTGGATTACTCTCAACGGTTAAGATTCTGGTTAATGATAAAGAGTTTGGTGCAACTCATACAACGCCAGATTCATTGACTATCAATCGTTATTTAAACGAGATGAATGACGAAGGAGTTGAGTACTGTTTTATGGAAGTGAGTTCTCATGGAATACATCAAAAACGTACAGAAGGTTTGAATTTCGCTGGAGGAATTTTCACCAATTTATCTCATGACCACTTGGATTATCATGATACTTTCAAAGAATATCGAGATGTTAAGAAGCAATTCTTCGATCAATTACCATCAAATGCATTCGCACTTACAAATGCAGATGACAAGAATGGGGATTTTATGCTTCAGAATACAAAAGCAAAGAAGTATGGCTATGCCTTGAAAACCTATGCGGATTATAAAGCACAGATTTTGGAGAATCAATTTAGTGGCTTGTTGCTTAAAATTAACGAGAGTGAAGTCTGGACAAGATTGATTGGAAACTTTAATGCTTATAACATCTTAGCTATATATGGCGCAGCAGATTTACTGGGGCTTGATAAAGTTGAAATATTAAGAATTATAAGTGAGCTTGAAAGTGTAAGTGGACGTTTTCAGTATATGATTTCAGAAGATAAAATCACAGCTATTGTTGATTACGCACATACACCAGATGCTTTAAAGAATGTATTAGAAACCATTAATAGTATCAGAACCAAAAATGAGCAATTAATAACTGTTGTTGGATGTGGTGGTGATAGAGATAAGACTAAGCGTCCCAAGATGGCACATATCGCTTCGGCATTGAGTAACAAGGCAATTTTCACAAGCGATAATCCAAGGACAGAAGTTCCTGAAACTATTATATCTGATATGGAGAAAGGTGTTGAGGCTATTAATTATAAAAAGACATTATCAATTGTTGATAGAGAACAGGCTATAAAAACAGCATGCCAACTAGCCCAACCCGGAGATATTATTCTGATTGCAGGTAAGGGTCATGAAACCTATCAAGAGGTAAATGGTAAACGGAATGATTTTGATGATTTTAGAATAGTAGAAGATTATTTAAAGCAGTTACAAGGATAAATTATGTTGTATTACTTATTTGAATATTTAGAACAGCAATACCAGTTTCCTGGAGCATCACTTTTTGGTTTTTTAACTTTTAGAGCGGCTGTCGCAATAATTTTGTCACTGTTAATCTCAACAATATATGG
>CALDUJ010000138.1 GCA_937923735.1 uncultured Flavobacteriaceae bacterium
AAAATATCGTAAGCCTCCTCAGCATCTCCCCAACCACCTACATCTACTTTCTTTTTCTCCAAATCTTTATATACTTGAAAGAAATGTGTAATCTCTTTTTGCCTATGCGGATTCAAATCACTCAAATCTTTGTAAGTATTCCAAATCGGATCAGACACGGGAACGCATACTAATTTTTCATCAGGACCTTTTTCATCAGCCATATGAAACACACCTATCGGTTTTACTTCCATAACACACATAGGAAATGTAGGTTCAGAGCCTAAAACTAGCACATCTAACGGATCTCCATCTAATGCCAAAGTTTCTGGAATAAAACCATAATCGCCAGGATACATCATAGACGAAAATAGCATTCTATCAAAACGTATCTTCTTAAGGTCAAAATCATACTCATATTTATTTCGACTTCCTTTCGGTATTTCTATCAACACGTCGAAACTTTGGTCTTTGTTTAATGTCATAATATTATCATTTTGCGGGGCGCAAAGATAGGGAAGTCTTTTAGTTACAGCAAGATAAATACCATCTAGTATATTAAGGTATGATTAAATCTTTCTGACTATTATATTATTTTAAGAACTTAAACCGTCACCGCCTGATTTAAATAGCGTCTAAAAGGCAACATCTCTTTATAAACCTTCATGAGTTTTTTATCCAAATCTCCTTGTAAAGCTTCTTCGGTTGTAAATTCATGAACCACGGCAAACGTTTTGTTTCGTAATAGTTCAATATGCTTATGGTCGTTAGAAAAACCTTTTGGAGCACTTTTTAGCTTTACATCTTGGTATAAATTACAAAAGGTTTTCTTAAAGGATGGTTTGTTGAGTATCTTCTTTAGTTCCTCTCCGTCACAGTCAATTGCATCTCTGATACTTCGTAAGGTTTTTGGGTCTGGCCGCCATAAGCCTCCGGCAAACATAGAGCGTTCGATGCCAATTTCTACATAAAAATCACCAGTATTTGGGCGTTTGTCCAATCCCGCACCAAAATGATCCTTATAAATGGGTTTGTTGGGATGAAACATCAAATTGTTATTGATGCGGTTAATGCCCTTTCGGCCTGGTGTATCGTAATACGCATCATCGATATCAGCCAGTGCATCATTCATGGTGTCTAACCAACCTATATAATCTTCTCGGACTTCTTTGTACCATTTACGGTTGGCATCCATCCATTCTTTGTTATTATTTAGCTGAAGTTCCTTTAAAAAGGAAACCATGTTGTTGATGTTCATTTAGAGTTATTTTGAATTGTAAAGTTAAGACTTACTTTTATGTTTTAGGAATTTGTCTTTCTGAAGAAAAAGGACGAATTTTCCACTTACAAAACTAACAGGCTTTACCAATGAACTTTAATCTCTCAAAATATTCCAAACTTATAAAGTTGATTTCTTTAATACCAGTAATCTTAGGACTAACTACTTTTGCAGACCTTATTTTACCACTGAAGCAAATAGAAACTACCGTAATTTCAAAAGATAAAAGTTACCGAGCTAAATTCGATAATACAACTTACAAGATAAGGTTCGACAATAATAATGACCAATTCACTGAAGAGATTTTTAACTCTGTTAACAAAGGTGATGATGTCACCTTAATGACCACCTATTTACATGAAGAAACTAGATTTATAGTCTTAAAATCATTGAATAAGACTTTGAAAAACGATACTTACGAAATCTATTTCCAACTACTTATAGCATTGGTAATGATAATTCCAGTATTTTTCTGGTTTAAAAAGTATTCCTTAACTTCCAAGCAAGCTAAGTATATTTTAATTATTTCATTGATAGGTTTAGCTGGAATGTTTAGACTAATTAAAACTCTTTTATAGAATGAATAAACAACAAAAACGATTATTACTAACTATTCTAATCATAACACTGTTATTTTATGTGGATCCAGTTTATGCAGGTCCTGGTGGATCGGTAGCAAAAGCGCTATTTAAGACTTGGTGGGGTAAATTACTCTTATTTGTGTTATTTATTGTTTTGTTTCCTCTCATTGTATATACAAGAACTATAGAATTTTTTGCTGTAAGAAAAGCCAAAAAGCAACTCATGCAATTGGGATTAAAAAACAAAGATTTTTCTTGGCTTAATTTAGAAAAAAATGTCTATAACATATTTACTCGAGTTTATCTTGCGTGGAGTAAGGAAGATATGAGTGAAGTTAAAGAATACGTAAATCATTGGTATTGGCAAAACCAGCAAATGGTTCACCTTGACAGATGGAAAAGTGAAAACTTAAAGAACATCTGTAGACTTCAAAGCATTAGTAAAATAAAGCCATTATATTTAGAAATAAGTAATGAGGATAATTATGAAGGTTCTAAAGTGGCATTTATAATAAATGCTAACATAGAAGATTATCTAATCGATAGAGACACGAGAAAAGTGGTTGAGGGGAAAAGCGGTTTTTCGGATGAAGAGAATATTTGGATTATGGAATACACTGAAGGCAAATGGGTTTTAGATGATATCCGTGATGGCTCTTTGAGTTTAGCTTTTGCTAAATTAGAAAATGTTGTTCCAGAATTTTCTCTGACTACAAACCTTTCTAAAAGCTAAATCCAAAAGTACCTGTCACACCAAATTTACGCGCATCAGGCACATCCAAGTAATTACCTCTAAAATTAAAATCGATACGTAGAATCTTAAAAATATTACCAATACCAAAGCCGTATTCGTAATAAATTTCGTCCGTAGGCGCAATTAGTGGATTGTTTGTTGGCGCGCTCAAAGCCTTGTTAGAATCTGACAATTCACCCCAAACGCCACGGGCAAAAACGACCTCTCTTAAATTGAGTTTTCGTAAAAATGGAATCCTTGAGAATAGACGTCCATTAAAATTATGTTGAATATTAACCGACGTGTAAGTATCTGTTACGAATTCGTAAAAATCAAGCTGCGAAAAGGTGTTATAAATCGAGAAGTAGGATTGGTTTCCAGGCACCACACTTAATAACCCTAATGGCACATCTCCAAAGGTTTTGCCTGCCTCAACAGTTGTCCATAAACGCCCAAAACCACCTATTTGCCATGGTTGGGTATAAGAGAACTGGACCTTGGTATAGTTAAAGTCACTATTAAATAAGGATTTATCTCCGATACTCACTTTAGCAAATAGTTGCGCAAATCCATCATTAGCAACGCGACGTTCGACACCAAACCCAGACATTTTTCGTTTTGGGTAATAGTTGACAGAAAAAGCTGTTTCAAATTGTTTAACTTCTGACGATATTCCTGTTGGTGATTCTCGGTCTACATAATCCAAACTAAAAGTTGGGGAAGCAGATTCTAAGGTTCTATAATCACCGCCTAATCTTAGTTCCACGTTTCGCCAAGGCTCAACGGTCAACGACAATGAAGTTAAATTAATATTAGTCAATTGGTCGTTTACTGCAGTTCCTACAACTGCACTCGATGCTAAATTTCTACCCAGCACATCGGTAGAGGTTGTTAAACTCGCTCCTATCTGTTCGACATCTCGTCGATTTCCACCTGCAATGGTCAGTCGGCTTCGTTTATCTAGCAGCCATTTTCCTGAAATACCGTATTTAAATTTATCATCACCAAAACCGTAGGCTAAGAAGCCCTCCAATCGCCATAAATCATTTCTCCCAAAATAGGTACGACCTCCAGCACGAAGTCGTAATTTTTCAACTTCGTTATAGCCAAAAGTTGAGAAAATAGGGCCGTAATCTAGATTTAAGCTTGGGAATTCCACATAACCTGAAGAGAGAATGCTTCCTAAATTATATAAACGTTGGAATTTCTTGACCGTTTTTAAGGTATCCAACATTTTATACACCCCTTTCTCATCCTTGTTCAAGGCTTCTTGTCGGTTCTCTTCCCAAAACACATCGTCTCTGTTGTAAACGTCGGTGTCGTAATTGTAAACCCGCTTATCATAGAATTTTGGATCTAATTGTTTGTCGAACTCATAATTGTCGTATAAAGTTGTTCGTTTACCATAGACACCGCGTGATTTTTCCTTTTTATTTAATGTAAAATCAGACAACATGTAATCACGTTTTACCAGAAATACAGAATCATTGAGGACATCGAATTCTTGTTCAATATAGATTTCTTTTACCCAGTTGATATTTGCACTTTTACTGGCTTGTAAATTGATTTCTTTAACTGCATAGGTGGAATCATTAACCCAAAAATCCCCTTTAAAAGTAAGCTCGTTCTTTCGTCTCGGATAATAGATAATGTTATAACACCATTTATTGTCAATAAAGGCGCTATCAGATAAGACGTAGTTATAAACACTCACGCCTGTTCTAGACAATGGACTCGTAAAACTTTTATCGAAAAACTTTAAATAGTTATCGTATACATCATAATCGGCATACAAATCATCCACAAAATCAATAATGGTTTGGTTGTCGCTAAAACCTGAGTTTTTATTTCCTTTTAAATCTTCTTTTACTTTCCCGATGGTATTGTCTCCATAAACTTTAGACACGGCTTCGTTGATAAACATCGGTAGATAGGTCTTACCCGTAACTCTTGAGGTGTCCACTTCATTAAAAACAAACTCCATTCCTCTAAACAGTTTACTCTTAATTAAAGCACTATCGATGGTATTTAAATCGAATTCAACCTTCTCATACTTATCGTATTCGTATTGCTTAAATCGCTTAAGGCCATTTACACGCTTACGTTCCCATATTTTCTTGAGGATATCGATTGCAGGGTTGTTCTTCTTGGATTGTTTTCCCGTGTAGATAACCACCTCATCGAGTTGAGCTGTTTCATCCTTTAATACAACTTTCATGTCGTAATTAACTTTCCCAGGCAAGTCAATTTCTTGTCTTTCGTAACTTATAAATGAGAAAATAACAGTGTCCCATGTTTGGTCAGATTCTAAATAGAATTTCCCGTCTTCGTTGGTAATGGTGCCTTCGGAAGACCCTTTAAAAATGACGTTTGCATAAGCAACCGGTTCGTTCTGCGAATCAAACACATAACCACTGACTTTAGTTTGCGAAAACGCTGAAACAATTCCGAAAAGGAAAAATGTAATAAGTAGTTTTATATTCATAAGACAAAAAACTTCATCAACAACCGTGCTAATGAAGTTTATTTAACGCAAAAGTTTACGTTTTATTTATTCTTTGTACATAACTTTTTTAACAGCCTTTATAACATCTTTGCTGTTCGGCAACCATTCTTCCAATAAAACAGGAGAATATGGTGCTGGTGTGTCTGCAGTATTTATTTTAATGATAGGCGCATCTAAATAATCGAATGCTTGAGATTGTACCTGATAAGTTATTTCGGTAGCAACATTACCAAATGGCCAAGCTTCTTCAAGAATAACCAATCTATTAGTCTTCTTTACAGAATCCAAAATAGCTTTATGGTCCATAGGACGTACTGTTCTTAAATCGATAATTTCGCAAGAAATATCTTCCTTTTCCAATTCATCAGCGGCTCTATAGGCCTCTTTGATAATTTTCCCAAAAGACACAATAGTCACATCACTTCCTTCTCGCTTTATATCGGCAACACCAATCGGAATAGTGTATTCTTCTTCTGGCACTTCGCCTTTATCACCATACATTTGCTCACTTTCCATAAAAATAACTGGGTCATCATCACGGATAGCTGACTTCAACAACCCTTTTGCATCATATGGATTAGATGGTACTATTACTTTTAATCCTGGTGTATTTGCAAACCAGTTTTCAAAAGCCTGAGAGTGCGTCGCACCTAATTGACCTGCAGAAGCAGTTGGCCCTCTAAATACAATTGGGCAAGGAAACTGTCCTCCGGACATTTGTCTGATTTTTGCTGCATTGTTTATAATCTGATCGATACCAACCAAACAGAAGTTAAATGTCATATATTCTACAATAGGTCTATTACCCGTCATTGTAGAACCAACAGCAATACCTGCAAAACCAAGTTCAGCAATTGGCGTATCTATTACACGTTTAGCTCCGAACTCATCGAGCATTCCTTTAGAAGCTTTGTACGCTCCATTGTATTCTGCAACCTCTTCGCCCATTAAGTATATGGACTCATCTCTGCGCATTTCTTCGCTCATTGCTTCCGCACTCGCTTCTCTAAACTGAATTGTCTTCATCTAGTGTCTTGTTTTTAACAGGAAAAGCAAAAATAGCTAAAGTCAGCAACAAAAAAAATTAAAAATTTACTATGCATGCATAGTAAATTACAGAAATTTGTCTTACCTTCGTGAGCTCGAAAAAATCACTAAAAATCAAATTTTTATATATGAAAATTTTAGTCTGTATAAGCCATGTACCCGATACGACGTCTAAAATAAACTTCACAGACGGAGACACAAAATTCGATACTAATGGCGTGCAATTTGTTATCAATCCAAATGATGAATTTGGTTTAACAAGAGCCATGTGGTTCAAAGAAAAGCAAGGCGCCAATGTTACTGTTGTAAATGTTGGAGGTCCTGAAACAGAGTCTACCCTAAGAAAAGCATTGGCTATTGGAGCAGATGCCGCTATAAGAGTAAATGCACATCCAAAAGATGGAACTTTTGTTGCTAAGCAATTGGCAAAAGTGATGGAAGATGGTGGCTACGACCTGGTTATTGCTGGTCGTGAATCTATTGATTATAATGGAGGAATGGTCCCAGGAATGATGGCAGCCCTTACCAATTCTAATTTTGTAAACACCTGTATTAATCTAGAATTAGATGGTACTAATGCTAAGGCTACTCGCGAGATAGATGGCGGAAAAGAAACCGTTTCTACAAGTCTTCCTTTAATAATTGGAGGACAGAAAGGATTGGTTGAAGAAAGTGAGTTGCGTATTCCTAACATGAGAGGGATTATGCAAGCACGTCAAAAACCTTTGAATGTAATAGAACCAACTGGAGATGATGCCACTACAAACTCAGTAAAATTTGAAAAGCCAGCTGAAAAAGGCGCGGTAAAATTAGTATCACCAGATAATATTGATGAATTAGTAAGCTTACTTCACAACAAAGCTAAAGTGATTTAGTAGGCTAAATCATTCCGAACTTGTTTCGGAATCTTTTTCAGAAGTAAAATAAATTAATGATATCCTGAAACAAGTTCAGGATGATAAATAAAATTTTATGTCAGTTTTAGTATATACAGAATCCGATAACGGACAATTAAAAAAAGCAGCTTTAGAAGTTGCTTCATACGGAAAAGCAGTAGCTAATGCTATAGGCACAACACTTACAGCTGTTTCCATCAATGCAAATGATACATCAGTATTAGCAAATCATGGTGTTGATAAAGTATTAAATGTTTCCAGTGACCAATTGGATAAATTTAATGCCAAAGCTTATGCCGATGTTGTAAAGCAAGCGGCAGAAAAAGAAGGCGCCAATGTTGTAGTCGTAAGTTCAAGTGCAGACAGTAAATATTTAGCCCCGCTTTTAGCAGTTGGTCTCAATGCTGGGTTTGCTTCTAATGTAGTGGAAGCACCTTCAAGTACATCTCCTTTTACCGTAAAACGTACAGCATTTACAAACAAAGCATTTGAAATGACAGAAATCAATTCTGATGTAAAGCTGATAAGCGTATCCAATAATTCTTTTGGTTTGGTCGAAAATTCCGGAAGTGCAACTTCTGAGGATTTTTCACCATCAATTCCAGATTTAGGAGTAACTGTTGAATCAGTGGACAAGGCAGCTGATAAAGTAACTATTGCCGATGCTGAAACAGTTGTTTCTGGTGGACGTGGCTTAAAGGGCCCTGAAAATTGGGGTATGATTGAAGAATTAGCAGATGTCTTAGGAGCAGCAACAGCCTGCTCAAAACCAGTTTCAGATTTAGGCTGGAGACCTCATAGCGAACACGTTGGACAAACAGGTAAACCAGTAGCATCCAATCTTTATATTGCAATAGGGATTTCTGGAGCCATTCAGCATTTAGCAGGAATTAATGCCTCTAAAGTAAAAGTGGTTATCAATACAGATCCTGAAGCACCTTTCTTTAAAGCTGCAGATTATGGTGTGGTTGGTGATGCATTTGAGGTAGTACCAACACTCATCGAAAAATTGAAAGAATTTAAAGCGCAAAACGCTTAATTTTTATAACTTGTCTTATTAAAGGGCTGTTTAAGTTTGGTAAAGTCCTAATTTAAACAGTCTTTTGTATTATAGAATATGAGTTTAGTACGCCTTAACATAAAAGGAATTTCCTACAGCCAAACCCAAAATGGCGCTTATGCACTTATCCTTAACGAGGTAGATGGCGACCGTAAACTCCCTATTGTTATTGGAGCTTTTGAAGCACAATCTATAGCTATTGCCTTAGAAAAGGAGATTAAGCCTCCGAGACCATTAACTCACGATTTATTCAAGAATTTTTCAGATAGATTTGATATTGTTGTAAAACAAGTAATCATCCATAAATTGGTTGATGGTGTTTTTTATTCAAGTTTGATTTGCGAACGCGATAAGATTGAGGAAATTATTGATGCGAGAACGAGTGATGCCATAGCTTTAGCATTGCGTTTTGATGCGCCGATTTTTACATACAAAAACATACTCGATAAAGCAGGTATTTATCTTAAAGTGAACCCGAAAAAAGATGATGAAGATACGCCTGATGATAGTATTTTAGTAGATGATTTAATTGCTGAGGAAGTTGAAACTGGCGGAGCTTCAGTAAATTATTCCTCAAAAACTTTAGAGGAATTACACAAACTCCTTAATGAGGCCGTAGTTAATGAAGACTACGAAATGGCGGCTTTGATTCGCGACGAAATATCCAAACGCTAAGTTCCCTTTACATGAAGAAAATTTTACTTGTTATTGCAACTGTTTTTTTCGGTGTGATTTCAGTGTATAGTCAAGAATCTAATGCACTATCGGAAGTTGCGACAGTTATAAATACAACCTCCCAAGACACCATTATAGCAAGTCAAGGTTTTTCCTTTAGCAGTATCTGGCGCGGAATACTTGGTATGATTACTTTAGTCTTTATTGCCTTCCTATTTAGCAGCAATAGAAAAGCTATCAATTGGAAAGTTGTAGGGATTGGTTTAGCATTTCAACTAATTATAGCTATAGGTGTTTTAAAAGTTGAATTCATAAAATTAATTTTTGAATTTATTGGAGGCCTTTTTGTTAGCATATTAGATTTCACAAGAGCTGGAAGTAAGTTCTTGTTTGAAGTTTTAGTTGTAGACATGGATACTTTCGGATTTATTTTTGCATTTCAAGTGCTACCAACAATTATATTCTTTTCTGCTCTAACTTCTCTATTATTTTATTTGGGAGTGATTCAAAAAGTAGTAAAAGCAATGGCATGGCTATTGAGTAAAGCCCTAAAAATTTCTGGAGCAGAAAGCTTAAGCGTTGCTGGAAATATCTTTTTAGGTCAAACGGAAGCACCACTTTTAATAAAGGCTTACCTTGAAAAAATGAATAAGTCAGAAATGCTCCTCGTCATGATTGGTGGTATGGCAACAGTTGCGGGTGCAGTCTTGGCAGCCTACATAGGGTTTCTAGGAGGAGAAGATGAGGCATTGAGATTATTCTACGCGAAGCATTTATTAGCAGCTTCAGTTATGGCTGCTCCTGGGGCGATAGTCATCTCAAAAATATTGTATCCTCAAACAGAAGACGTTAATACAGATGTACACGTATCGCAAGAAAAAATAGGGTCAAATATTCTTGACGCTATTTCAAACGGAACAACTGAAGGTCTCAAATTGGCTGTTAATGTTGGCGCCATGCTTTTAGTTTTTGTAGCATTCATTGCGATGTTAAATGGTATTCTAGGCTGGGTCGGTGATATTACCTCTTTAAATGAGATGATTGCTGCAAATACGCCTTATAAATCCCTGTCGTTAGAATTAATTTTAGGTTATGCTTTTGCTCCACTCATGTGGCTCATAGGCGTTGCCAAAGAAGACATGGCTTTAATGGGGCAGTTGTTAGGTATCAAATTAGCAGCAAGTGAGTTTATTGGTTACATACAATTGGCAGATTTAAAAAATGCTGCAAATGCTACCCACTTAACTTATGAGAAATCCATTATAATGGCAACTTATATGCTTTGCGGTTTTGCCAATTTCGCATCAATTGGTATTCAAATTGGGGGTATTGGTTCATTGGCGCCAGGTCAGCGTAAGGTATTATCCAAATTCGGGATGAGAGCTCTCTTAGGAGGAACTATTGCCTCTCTTATTTCAGCTACGATTGCAGGTGCAATCATTGGCTAACAAATTCCTGCGAAGGCAGGAATCTCCTAGCTAAAAAGAAACTAATTATCACTTAAAAAGGCACTTGACCTAGCAACATGTCTAAGGGTTATTACTACTTTTATTCAAACAAAACCGTTAATAACTTTTGATATTATTAAACTCTCAAAGTACTTCATTTAAGGCTTTATTTTTAAATTCGTTTTTTGTGAATTAAGGATTTAATTTGCAACATTTTTTAATCAATTATGAGATTCCTGCCTCCGCAGGAATATGACTATGAAGCAATACCACGACCTAGTAAAGCACGTTTTAGAACAAGGAAATGAAAAAGGAGACCGCACTGGAACTGGTACCAAAAGTGTATTCGGATACCAAATGCGATTTGATTTAAGCGAAGGTTTCCCGATGGTAACCACAAAGAAATTACACTTAAAGTCCATCATATATGAATTGCTTTGGTTCTTAAAAGGTGATACTAACATCAACTATCTTACTGAGAATGGAGTGCGTATCTGGAATGAATGGGCAGATGAAAATGGCGACCTTGGACCTGTTTACGGACACCAATGGCGTAATTGGAATAGCGATGAAATTGACCAGATTAAAGAAGTCATACAGACATTAAAAAACAATCCTAATAGTCGACGTATGTTGGTGTCTGCTTGGAATCCTTCCGTACTGCCTGACACTTCTAAGTCATTCTCAGAAAATGTTTCTAATGGAAAAGCAGCATTGCCTCCTTGCCATGCATTCTTCCAGTTTTATGTAGCAGATGGAAAGCTATCTTGTCAACTTTATCAGCGTAGCGCAGATATCTTTCTAGGTGTGCCATTCAACATAGCCTCCTATGCATTATTTACAATGATGATGGCGCAAGTTTGTGGCTACGAAGCTGGAGATTTCATACATACGTTTGGAGATGCTCATATTTACAGTAATCATTTTGAGCAATTGGAATTACAATTATCTAGAGATCCAAGACCACTCCCAAAAATGGTGTTGAACCCTGATGTAAAAGACATCTTCGATTTTAAGTTCGAAGATTTCACCCTAGTAGATTATAATCCTCACCCTCATATAAAAGGTGTTGTTGCTGTATAAATAAAAAGGCTGCCTAATTAAAGACAGCCTTTTCTCTTCAAATGATTAATAGCACAATCAAACATTCACAACACTGTTTTCGGTTGCGAATTCGTTCCAAGCATATCCGTCAGCTTGTTCTTCGTTTCTCCACTCACCATCAACAACATACTTAAACTCATAAGAGCTATCTTTTGGTAAATCGATGGAACCTTTAAAAGTTCCGTTTTTTAATTTTTTAAGTGGATTCTTTTTTTCATTCCAAGCATTAAAGTTACCAGCGACTGTTACTTTTTTTGCCTCGACAGCAGGAACAGAAAATGTTACTTTACATACTGGTTTAGATTTTAAATATTGCTTCTTTATAGCCATAATTCTATTTTTTTATCGTTAATAATGAACAAATCAATAACATAAATCACTATAAAACAACACTTTAATGTATATTTAAGGATTTGGTAATTTTAAGACCTCAAAATTATAATTCTAAGAATTTGTATGTTAGTTTTTTATCAGTTTGATACCTGATAAATCAATTTTAAAAATCTTAAATTTGAATTTATAATATCATTACATGTTTGGAAGCAAAAAAAATAAGCCGCAAATAGATCAAGAGCAACTAGAATTCATCCAAAATGCTCAAAGTCGTATCAAACAAAAAAAGCGTTTGTATTTTCACTTTGTTGTATTTCTATTAGGTGCACTTTTCTTGGTGATAGCGAATACCGTTTTAGGCATTGGTAAAGACACACAATTTTTCGGCATCGATTGGTTTGTATTTGCCATTTTAAGTTGGTTATTTATATTTCTGATACATCTTTTTAATGTATTTGTTACCAACAGATTCATGGGTAAAGCTTGGGAACAACAACAAATGGAAAAGTTGGTGACCCAACAGCAAGTAAGGATTGAAAAATTAAAATCTGAACTCAAAAAAGAAGCACCTCATATTGCTGAAAGTGAAGTTTACAATGAAGAACTCAAAGCCAAAGAAAAAACATCTGAGTTAACAATCATTGTCGCTGCAGGAGAAAACGATGCTATTGGCAAGGACAACAAACTCATTTGGCATTTAAGCGACGATTTAAAACGCTTTAAAAAACTAACTTCGGGGCATCATATCATTATGGGACGAAAAACGTTTGAAAGTTTCCCAAAGCCGCTTCCTAATCGAAAACATGTAGTTATTTCTAGGCAGCCAAGTTACCAAGCTCCTGAAGGTGTTATTGTTGTTAACTCTCTTGAAAAAGCTATTGAAATAGCTAATAACGACCCACAGCCGTTTATTATAGGTGGAGGACAAATCTATGAATTAGCAATGCCTCTTGCTGATAAAATTGAAATCACCAGAGTTCATGCTGAATTTGAAGCTGATACGTTCTTTCCAAAAATAGATACTTCCATTTGGAAAGAAGTTGATAATGTCTTTCATAAAAAAGATAGTGAGCACGAACATGAGTTTTCGTTTATTACTTATGTTAGAAAGTAAGCAGTCCAAATATTGACTAGCTTTGCATCATGATAAAAGAAATCCAGCTTCGAGTATCACTTAAGGAAGAAGAACAAGAAGCTATTCTTCTCAAAAAAGCGGCTCGATTTCTTGACATTTCGCCAAATGATATTTCTGGAATTAAAATACTACGTAAATCAATTGATGCGCGTAAGCCAAAAATCATCTTCAATTATAAAGTTGCTGTTTTTATAAAAGAACCCTTACCAAAAACTTCTGAATATGTCTTTGAATATAAAGATGTTTCTAATGCCAAAGAAATTCATATTATAGGTTTTGGTCCAGCTGGGATGTATGCTGCTTTGCGATGTATTGAACTCGGTTACAAACCAGTTGTATTAGAACGTGGAAAGAATGTGCAAGATAGACGACGAGATTTAAAAGCCATTAATCAAAACCATTTTGTAAACGAAGATTCCAACTACTGTTTTGGTGAAGGTGGCGCTGGTACATATTCTGATGGAAAGCTATATACACGCAGTTTAAAACGAGGTGATGTTCGTCGCATATTCGAAAACCTGGTTTTTCATGGTGCAACCGAGCAAATATTAGTCGATGCACATCCACATATTGGCACTAATAAGTTGCCAAAGGTGGTTCAAAATATAAGAGAAACCATTCTTAATTACGGAGGGGAAATTCATTTTGAAAGCCGTGTTACAGATTTCGTTATTAAGAATGGAAAAGTAAAAGCTATTCAAATTAATGAAGCTAAAGAGCTAGCTATTGAGCGTTTGATTTTAGCAACAGGACATTCAGCTAGAGACATCTTCTATTTATTACACAAAAAAGAGATAACCCTTCAAGCAAAATCTTTTGCGATGGGCGTTCGCGTTGAGCACCCTCAACATATTATTGATAGTATTCAATACCATTGTTCTGGCGAGCGTCACGAATTATTACCCGCAGCTGCATACAGTTTAGTAGAACAAGTAAAAGACAGAGGTGTATATTCATTTTGCATGTGCCCTGGGGGATTTATCGTTCCGGCAGCTACTGCAAATGGTGAGGTAGTTGTAAATGGTATGTCACCCTCGAGACGAAATAATAAATTTGCCAATTCTGGCATAGTCGTAGAGATTGATGTGGAAAAAGACCTACCTAAATACCAGCACTTTGGTGTATTAAAAGGATTAGAATATCAAAAGGATTTAGAAAAATTAGCATATACGGCTGGTGGAAGAAGTCAAGTAGCACCTGCACAACGATTAACCGATTTTGTTGAAGGCAAGCTTTCACAAGACTTAAATCCCACATCCTATCAACCAGGCTTAAAATCATCGCCTTTACATTCTTTATTACCTAAACTAATCGGTGGACGATTAAGAACTGGATTCAAAGCTTTTGGAAACAAAATGAAAGGCTATTACACTCATGAGGCAAATATTGTAGGTGTAGAATCCAGAACCTCATCGCCTGTAAGTATTCCGAGAAATGATAACCTCCAGCATCCAGAAATCTCTAATTTATTTCCATGTGGCGAAGGTGGTGGCTATGCCGGTGGAATCGTATCTGCCGCTATGGATGGAGAACGCTGTGCAGAAGCAGCTTGTGATTAGAGTTTTCGGTCGCAGTTATAATTTTAAATGTATACACATAAATTACTGAATACTGCCACTGAATACTGTAAACTGATTATAATATTATTCCTATTTTTGCCCCATAATCAAATGAATATGAAAGCATACGTTTTTCCTGGGCAAGGTGCTCAATTTTCAGGTATGGGTTTAGACTTATACGAAGCCTCCGAAGATGCACAACATCTTTTTGAAGATGCTAACGAGATTTTAGGATTCCATATAACAGACACCATGTTTGAAGGTGATGCTGATGCTCTAAAACAAACTAATGTAACACAGCCAGCCATCTTTTTACATTCTGTAATCCTAGCAAAAACTCTTGGAGAACGATTTCAACCTGATATGGTTGCTGGACACTCTCTTGGAGAATTCTCAGCTTTAGTTGCTAATGGTGCTTTAAC
>CALDUJ010000139.1 GCA_937923735.1 uncultured Flavobacteriaceae bacterium
TTTAATAAATGCCATTGAAAGTGGAAAAATTGCCTTTGCAGGTCTAGATACATTTGAAGAAGAACCAACTCCGGCTATCAAAGTACTGATGAATGGTAGTATTTCTCTAACGCCACATATTGGGGCTGCAACTAACGAAGCACAAGATAGAATTGGTACTGAATTAGCTTCTCAAATTATAAAAATACTGATAAACGATAAAAATTAACCATTTATAGACGCTAATAACTTATTGCCCTAAAATAACTAAGGTCTCAATCAAATGGTTGAGACCTTTTTTGTACTTTGAGAGCATTATTAATAAAACTTATAACGAATTACAATTATGTCAGGAATTTTAGATTTACTAAACAGCGATTTAGGAAAAACAATAATCAGCGGTGTTGCCGGGTCAACTGGACAACCACAAGATAAAACTAGCGGTCTTTTAACTATGGCTTTGCCGGTATTAATGCAAGCCATGAAAAAAAATGCAGCCACTCCTCAAGGTGCTGAAGGTTTATTAGGAGCGTTAAACAGTAAACACGACGGAAGCATATTGGACAACCTAGGAGATTTGTTTGGAGGTGGTGTTAATGATGATGTAGTTAATGACGGTGGAAAGATTCTAGGACACGTACTTGGCGGAAAACAAGAAAATGTAGCAAATGCTTTGGGACAGAAATCTGGAATCGATGCTGGTTCAGTAGCTCAGATACTTAAAGTTGCTGCTCCTATATTAATGGGTGTTTTGGGAAAACAAGCTCGCCAGAATAATGTGAGTTCCCCTAGTGGTCTTGAAGGCTTACTTGGTGGTTTGCTTAAAGGAAACTCTCCACAACAAGAACAAAGCTTTTTAGAGTCTATTCTAGATGCTGATGGCGACGGAAGCGTCATAGATGATGTAGCTGGTATGGTACTAGGTGGAGGTCAAAAGAAAAAAGGTGGTCTTGGTGGATTACTTGGAGGTCTTTTCGGAAAAAGGTAGTAATAATCCTCAATAATACTTTAAGCCACGCAATAGCGTGGCTTTTAATTTTTATACAGATGGCATAAAATTTGTATCTTTAATTAAAACAGTTGTCATGAAAAAATTGGTCCTAATAATAGGTATTGCAGCGGCATTTTATAGCTGCAACTCTACTAAAAAGATAACAAATCCATCTGAATCAGAAATAAATGCAAGCGAACAAGATACCGTACGTATTGCTAATGATGAATTAGAGTACGAAATTATTATCATTGAGCCAGGGTTTAATGCTTGGCTAATGTCTACGGCTAGGCCTCAAGGCTTCCATTCACAACAATTTTTGGAAACTAGAAATATATTCTGGGTTACAGAATGGAATAGACGCGTTCTCAACAGTGCAAGATTTGACCCTAATCTCTACGAATTGCAAATCGATTACAGGCAAAGCATTGATTATGGTTACGAAGTTAATTACAAGCTATATAATTACCTCGTCTATTTTCAGCAAAAGTATCGCCAAAGATTAGGTGGTTTTAACCCTAGAATATAATATTCATTATTCTATCTTTGCATAGCGAAAATAGTTATGCAAAAATTTAAACAAAGATGGGAGATTACTGAAAGTTGGCAGCTCATATTTCCACTTCTAGGAATAACAGGTCTCTTTTACTCGTCTTACAAGCTAGCTTTAGTTTTTACTGATGAATTTCACATTGCTTTTACCATAGCTCTTGCAGTTATAATTTTCTATTTCTTATTAAAACTATGTCTTTATTTTTTCAAGAAGTTAGAAAACAAATGGATTGTAAAGCAAAAATGGGAAATGATACGGATTTTCATCGTGTTCGCTATAACGGGGTCTACTTCAGCTTTTATTGGAAGACCTCTAATCGGGATTTTAGGAATTACTAAAGAAAACTTAAATCCTATTCTCTACTGGCTTTTATTTATTATCATTGGTCTTATTTTCTATCAAATTCTTTTGGTAACTTTAGGCTGGCTTTTTGGTCAAGGAAAATTCTTCTGGGAGTTTGAAAAGAAAATGCTAAAACGAATGGGATTTAATCGGTTTTTAAAAGATTAGTGAATAAGCTTAGAGAACATATACTTATAAAGTTTGCAATAGTATTTCTCGTTGCTGCATTAGTTTTGCCTTCGATTGTAAAACTTTCCCATGCATTTGCCAATCACGAGCATTCGGTTTGTACTTCTGACAGTGCACACCATTTCCATGAAATAAATTTAGATTGCGAATTCTATAAGTTCAAAAAGACTGGCGAATCTTATATAAGCCAAGTTTATATTGGCTCGGAACCTTTTTTAGGGATTCAACCAGATATAGTATTTTATTACACATTTCTTAATAGTCATCAGCAGACAAGCATTACTCTTCGTGGTCCTCCACATATCTTAGTTTAAAACCTATTCAGATTTTTTAAAACTAAGATTACACAATGAAACAAATAAGCATTTTATTATGCTTTGTAACTTGTATTGTATATGGTCAAGATTGTAGATATAGCCTAAAAGGAAGTGTTAAAGACTTTCATGATGGTAGTATTATACAAGACGTAACTTTATACATTGAGCAATTAAATAAGTATACAACTACAAACATTAAAGGAGAATTTTCTTTTGCAGATATCTGTTCTGGAAGTATAGTTTTGGTAGTGTCGCATGTAAACTGTGAGACAAAGACCATTAATATTACCATAGATGGAGATATCGAAAAAGATATAACCTTAGAACATCACGTGGAAGAACTCAATGAAGTAACAGTAAGTGGTGCTTCAAATAAAGAAACTTCTACTGCACAAGAGTCTCTAATAAAAAGTGATGCTATAGAGGACTTTAGCAGTGCTAGTCTTGGAGACGTTCTTAAAACTGTGAGCGGCGTTTCATCCATAAATACTGGTAGCACCATTGTAAAACCAGTAATAAACGGACTTCATAGTAGTCGTGTAATCATCATGAATAATGGTGTAAGGTTGCAGGATCAGGAATGGGGAATCGAACATGCTCCAAATATAGATATTAATGGAGCTGGTGAAATTTCGGTTATTAAAGGGTCAGGTGCATTAGCGTATGGCGGTGATGCGATAGGAGGTGTTGTGGTAGTGAAACCGAGCAGGTATATTAGTGCAGACACACTATATGGACGAACAATTGTTGGAGGACAAACCAATGGTAGAGGCTATAATGTATCTTCTACGCTTAATAGAAATTACAATTCTGGATGGTTTGCTCAGATTCAAGGAACTTACAAAAGAAATGGTGATTTTAAAGCACCAGACTATAACCTCACTAATACAGGTTTAGATTCTAAAAGTATATCTGGAAGGTTTGGAAAAAGAGATTTTGAGTCAGGTTTTGAGGTTTACTACAGCTATTTGGATAATGAAATTGGTATTTTAGGAGCTTCTCATGTTGGCAGTATTTTTGACTTAGAACGCGCTATAAACTCTGGGCAGCCAAACCTAATCGAAGATTTTAGTTATGACATTAATGCACCAAAACAAGAAGTCACGCATCAAATGGCAAAAGCATCGTATTTTAAACGATTTCAAAATTTTGGAAAAGTAAACCTTCAGTATGATTATCAACATAATCAACGGTTTGAGTTTGATGTTAGAATAGGAGACAGAAGAGATATTCCTGCCATCGATTTAACCTTACAAACGCATACTATTTCAGCAGATGTAAATCTTGATGCCAACTTGAATCGAAAGATTGATTTTGGTATTATAGGGCGCTTTCAGGATAATTTTGCAAATCCCGCCACAGGAGTTAGACGTTTAATTCCAGACTATGAAAAATACGATTTTGGAGCATATATAACAGTAGACTGGCAAGTTAGTGATGAAACTATTTTTGATGCTGGTATTCGTTATGATTTTAATAGGATTGATGCAAAGAAATTTTATTTAAAATCACGATGGGACGAGCGTGGCTATGATGATGATTTTTCAGATATCATCATTGAAGAATTAGCGACACAGTTTTTAACTAATCCCGTTTTCGACTACCATAATATATCCGCTTCAGTTGGATTAAAATATGATATCAATGATACTAGTCAAATTATAGGGAATTACAATTTGGCAAGCAGACCGCCTAATGTATCTGAGTTATTTAGTGATGGGCTACATCATTCAGCTGCTCGATTTGAGATAGGTGATATTAGATTTGATAAAGAAATTGCCAACAGATTTTCGGCTTCTTATGTATATAAGGCTCAAAAATTAAATCTTTTAGCAGAAGTATTTTATAACAGAATTAAAGATTTTATCTATCTAAGGCCTTTTGACTTTATAAACACCATTAGAGGTCCTTTTCCGTTATGGGAATATCAACAAACTAATGCAGAATTATACGGTATTGATTTTACTGCAACTTATGAACTAACGAATAAGTTTCAATTAGAAAATAAAACGGCATTTATAAGAGGGACGGATTTAGAAGCTAATTCACCTCTTATTGATATACCGGCATTTAATACCACTAATAAAATTAGATACACTAACGAGACATGGCACAATTTTTCTGCAAGTTTAAAATCGGAATGGGTATTTGTACAAAATAAATACCCGAATTTCAATTTTGAAGTTACAAATCAACTTACTAATGAATCTATTCTTATAGATATTAGTACGCCACCACCAGCATATCATTTACTGCATTTTAGTAGTGAAGCTACTTTTGCTCTAAGCAAAGCAACTAATCTAAATATAACCTTAGGAGTTAATAATCTTTTTAACACATCCTATAGGAATTACTTAAATCGCTTACGTTTTTTTGCTGATGACGTAGGAAGAAATATAACATTACAGTTACAACTCAATTATTAAATACAATGAACACGTTAAATTTTAAAACAATGAAAATCAATTTTTTAAACTCAAATATTATGAAAACTACCAAATTTTTTCTTAGCTTATTTTTATGCGTAGCACTTGCTACTTCATGCTCTAATGATGATGATAATCCAGATCCTGTTAATGAAGAGGAACTAATAACTAATGTTATTTTAACATTTACAAATAACGCTGATTCAAATGATACAGTTGTTATGAGTAGCATAGCACCAGATGGTCAAGATGGGACTTCAACCGAAACTATTGTTGGAAGCTTTACTTCTGGAGCAACATATTCATTGCGTCTTGCTATAACCAATGCATCAGAAACTCCAGCGGACGATGTTTTAAATGATGACATTATTCCTGAAGCAGATGAGCACTTCTTTACATATGCAGTAAATAGTATTAATCTAACTATGGCTAGAGATGCTGGTGATGTGGATGGTCCAGATGGAAATAAATTAGGTGTTAACACAACTTGGACAGCCGGTGCAGCTAGTACTGGAAATGTTCAAATAACTCTGGTTCATGAGCCAACGGGTGCAGATGATTCTAATGAATTTGGTTCTGTTACAGGTGGTTCTGAGGATTTGAATATCACATTTACTGGTGCAGAAATTCAGTAATTGTGTGATAATAAATCAGGCAAAAAAAGCGACCAAATGGTCGCTTTTTTTTAATTTGCCTCAACATCAATTATGGTGTCTTTGGTTTTCTTTCCTTTGAAAACATAAGTAAACAACCACATTAATGTAAATGTTGGTATCACGTCCATACCTGGCATAGCTTCTTCAATAAATGTTACAGCTGCAGCAATCTTTCCTTTATTGCCTTTGTACATTTTTGTCATAATAAGAGCTGAAGCCGGAGCCCAAGCTATATCTATCAGTTCTCCTAATCCAGGAATAATAAAGCTGACATAACCTATAGCATCGAATAAGATACTTAAAGCTAGTTTTTTGTATTTGTCGTTTGTTTCTAAACTCATTATAAAAATATTTGTATTATGCTTTTAATAGTACAAATAGTGTTCCAAAATTATAGACTGCTTCTATGACAGTTTTTCACTAATCAGCTTCAAGAATTCACTTCGTGTTTCAATCTTTTCAAATTGTCCTCTAAAACCAGATGTAGTCGTAACTGAGTTTTGTTTTTGTACACCCCGCATCATCATACACATATGCGAAGCTTCAATAACTACGGCTACTCCTTTGGGCTTTAATGTATTATTGATACATTCTAAAATATCGTGTGTTAATCGTTCTTGCACTTGGAGTCTTCTTGAGAAGACATCTACTATTCTAGGGATTTTACTTAACCCAACGATATACCCATCTGGTATATAAGCAATATGTGCTTTTCCGAAAAAAGGAAGGATATGATGCTCACAAAGTGAGTACAATTCAATATCCTTAACGATAACCATTTCATTATACCCTTCTTTAAACATAGCACTTTTTAAAATCTCTGCAGGATCTTGATCATAGCCCTGCGTTAAAAACTGCATGGCTTTAGCAGCTCTTTCTGGAGTCTTTTTTAACCCTTCTCTCGCAGTATCTTCTCCTAAATCGGTGATAATATTTTGGTAACGCTCTTTTACATCATCTGTTACCTGGATGTTGTACTCTTCAAATTTCCTGTATGGCATTCTCTTTCAATTTTATTTTTTCATAAAAATAGACAAAATATCACTGAATTTCACATTCACATAGTCTTACCAAAATATTAACAATGAAAGGCTTTTTTTAACGTTTACTTATGAAACCGCCTAAATGCGTAAGTGTAGTTTTGTTTAAAGGCTGTAACGATCTAATATTTTGTAGGTCTTTATTAAAAATCAATCATCAATCAATAAACCATGAAAAGCAGACTAATCATCACCTTACTCTTTCTCTGTATTAGCTTTATTCAAGCACAAGAGAAAAAAAGGCTAAACATTCAAAAAACAACTCAAACGCCTAAAATAGATGGTGTGTTGGACGATGCTGTATGGCAAACAGTAGAAATAGCAACGGATTTCATTCAATTTAGACCAGAAATGGGCGTAACACTTCCTGAAGACAAAAAAACCATTGTAAAGATGGCATTCGATGACCGCGCGGTTTATGTTAGCGCATATTTAAAAGATAAACCTGAAAACATACAGAAACAATTTACTAGTCGAGATAATTTTGGACAATCAGATTTCTTTCTGATTGTACTTAACCCAAATAATGATGCTCAAACAGATACCGAGTTTTTCGTTTTCAGTTCTGGAACTCAAGCAGATGCCGTTGCAAATCCAAACAGTGGTGAAGATTTTGGATGGAATGCCGTTTGGGATAGCGCCGTAAAAATAGTTGATGATGGCTGGATTGTTGAAATGGAAATACCGTATCGTGCTTTGCGTTTTTCCAAAGATGTGAAGACTTGGGGGCTACAATTTCATAGACGTTTTAGAATCGATAATACGCAATACACTTGGAATCCAATTGATGTTACAAAAGGTAATATTGGTCTATACCATGGAGAACTTACTGGAATCGAAAATATTGAACCCCCTACTCGATTAGCATTTTACCCTTTTACATCTGCTGTTTTAAATAATATGGATAGTCCTACATTTAATTTTGGCATGGATGTAAAATATGGCATCACAGAAAACTTTACATTAGATGCTACCCTAATACCAGATTTTAGTCAAGCGGCCTTTGATAATGTTACATTGAATCTTGGACCTTTTGAGCAAACTTTTGGGGAGCAACGTCAGTTCTTTACTGAAGGAGTAGATATCTTTAACAAGGGAGATTTATTCTTTTCCAGAAGAATTGGTAACGCGCCCACAGGTGAACCAAACCTTTCTGATAATGAAGAAGTTACAGACTTGCCATCGGAAGTTAAAACACTAAACGCAGTAAAAATTTCCGGAAGAACTAAAAAAGGACTTGGTATTGGGTTCTTTAACGCCATAACTCAAGAAACAGAGGCTACAATAGAGAACACAGTAACTGGAGAAATTAGGAAAGAAGTGGTTGAACCGATTGCCAATTACAATATTTTTGTTTTAGATCAAAATTTTAATCAAAACTCTTCTGTAAGTCTTGTGAATACTAATGTAACTCGAGATGGTCATTTTAGAGATGGAAATGTAACAGCATTAGTAGGAAACATTTCCAATAAAAGAAACACTTATAATATACGAGGTGATGTAAAAATGAGTAATGTAAACCTTCCTGATGGCACAAGCTCAGGATTGAGCAGTTTCTTTTTAATTAGAAAAGCCCACGGAAAATTACGTTATAGTTTTGATCATCGTTTTGCTGATGAAGAATATGACATTAATGATATGGGTCTTAACTTTCGTAATAACTTCAATAATTTTGGAATAGATGTAAACTATAGAATATTTGAACCTACAGAAAAACTAAACAACTTCTTTGTTAACACTTATGTAAATTATAGACGTCTGTATAATCCAAGTACATTTACAGGAACAAATTTTGGAGCTTTTGTTAACGGTCAAACAAAAAAATTAATGTGGTTTGGATTGAATTTTAACTTTGAACCAGGCAAACAATATGATTACTTTGAACCTAGAGACTTTGAAAACAAGCGCTTTTTTGTTTATGAAAATATTGGCTTTATTGGTGGTTGGATTGAGACTAACAACAATAAAAAACTATCAGTTGAGATTGACGCGGGTACCTTTGCAATTTTTGACGGTGAACGTGACCTTTTTGGATATAATTTTGAAATTGAACCGACCATTCGTTTTAATGATAAGTTTAGATTATCCTACGGTATAGAATACCGAAACAATAAAGGAAGCCGTGGATATGCTAACAACTCCAATAGTATTCCTAACTCCATTATTTTTGGTGAAAGAGATATTTTATCTGTAGAGAATAGTATTTCTGGAGCCTATAATTTTAATCCTTTCCAGTCACTTACGCTAAGTTTTAGGAATTTTTGGACAACTGTACATTATGATAACAAACCTTTCTTTTTACAAAGTGATGGAAGTCTTTTACAGTCTGCTTTAACTTTTGATCAATTAGGATTGGAAAGCTCAAATGTTAATTTTAATACTTGGAACTTAGATTTTCGTTACCAATGGCAATTTGCTCCTGGTAGTTTCCTAACAGCATTGTATAGAAATTCATTATTCAATTTCACTGAAGCTTCTGAAGAAGATTACTTTAAAAGCTTAGGTAATCTTTTTGAACAGGATATGACGCATATCTTCTCTTTGCGTTTACAGTACTTCATCGACTATAATAATCTGAAAGAGATCTTTAAAAAGAAAACGACTTCTTAATTGTGCAAAAAGTAAGAATGTAGTATGTTTACATCAGACTGTATGTAAACAATGATTAAAGCTACAAACATTCACAAATTCTATGATGATCTTCATGTCCTTAAGGGCGTAGACATTGAGATTAAGTCTGGTGAAATAGTATCAATAGTTGGGCCTTCTGGAGCAGGAAAAACTACGCTGTTACAGATATTAGGTACTTTAGACCATGTCTCAAAAGAATCAGGTGATGTGCTCATTAAAGATACTCAAATTAACACCCTAGCTGATAAAGAATTAGCCAAATTTAGAAACGAAAATATTGGTTTCATTTTTCAATTTCATCAATTATTACCTGAGTTTACAGCGATAGAAAATGTTTGTATTCCAGCTTTTATAAAAGGGACTCCAAAGCCTCAAGCAGAATCAAAAGCAAAAGAGTTGTTAGATTACTTGGGCTTATCGCATCGCTATGATCATAAGCCTAACGAATTATCAGGAGGAGAACAACAGCGCGTCGCCGTTGCAAGAGCATTAATAAATGAACCTTCCGTTATTTTTGCTGATGAACCATCTGGTAATCTGGACACAGAATCTGCTGAGCATTTACATAAACTGTTTTTTGAACTGCGTGAAAAATTTAATCAGACCTTTGTTATTGTAACACACAACGAAGAATTAGCAGATATGGCCGACCGAAAATTAGAAATGGTAGATGGGCTTATAGTAAAAGCTTAACCATAGGAGATTCTAGTTATTTAATTCATAATGTAACATCCGCAACTAAAAACCAACTAACAAAGCATGACAGACATAACTTCTATACTACAGAATATTTACGCTTACATTAAAAACCCTACATGCCATCGAGATGAAGACTTAAGTCTCAAAGAAAAAGGGGTGCTTATGTTAGTAATTTTGGGACTTTCTTTTGCCATTAATTTCTTTTTCATCCTACTCATTGGAGGCTTAGAGCAACTTGGTTTATTTAGCATGGAAGAGCATGCGATAAATAAAATGTTCGAAGAGCTTTCCCCCATACTGATAATAATTGCAGCAGTTGTTGTTGCTCCATTATTGGAAGAGCTAATTTTTAGAGCACCAATAACACTATTTTGCGGTTACCAAAAAGCCTTTAAATGGATTTTTTATGGGTTCGCCATTCTATTTGGTTATGTCCATATCAGCAATTATGAGTTAACAACTAATGTACTACTTATTTCTCCTATTCTAGTAGCTCCACAAATTATTCTCGGCTTGTTTTTGGGCTTAATCCGTGTTAGGTTAGGGCTCATATACGCTATCTTATTTCATGCTGTTTATAACGCCATTCTTGTAATACCTGGCGTATTGTTTTATGCACCTGAAGTATAAGACCTCCTAAGCGTAGTGAAAAAAAGCTAATTCTTTTGAATAAGAAGTACTAACTAACTACTTAGATTTTTAAATCCAATAGTTTATATGTTGCTCCTGAGAGCTCATCAGAAAGCAAGTAAATCTTGGATTCAGGAGGCGTTTTATTTAGAGAAATCCAGTTCCTGTAAATTGTAACTTTTAAATATCCGTTTAATTCTTCCATTTCAGATATCGAAAGATTTAAGACCCAATCTCCTTTAATGGTTTCATCGATAAAAACATGCTCAACCGTCGAATTTTCAATAAAACTATTACCCAATTGAAACTTTGTGGTTTCATTTTTGGGGTTTATCACTTCTATTGATAAAGCTTCATTAGGAAGAGACCATTCAAAAACAACTCTTGTTTCAGCTTTATAATTTTTAATAGTATTTTTTCTTGGCACGAAAGTATTGCTCGGGTCTCTATCCATATTATAAACATGGAACAAACGCTCCATGTCATTAAACATAACGTCAAAAGATACTTCGTCTATACTATCGCCTTTGCTATTTAAAAGAAAGTTGTAAAGATTCCATGCTCTATTCTTTTTACCAATTTTAATTAAGGATTCGGCAACATCTCTGTAAGGTCTAATATTATCCAAATTATTGGCTAATATCAAGCGATTGAGCTTTAGTGCTGTTTTTGAATTTCCTTTATTATCATAGGCAAATGCCAATAATCTTAAACTATCGGTATTAGTTTGAATCCTTTTAATAATTTGAGAAAGTTCGTTGTCGTCATAGGGTAATTCAATATCCTTTTGTTGCAAAACATTTAGTTGAGGGTAGTTTTTTCTACGCTTATTCTTAATTAAATTTTTTGCAGTATTCACAACTATTACGCCTCCTCGACCTCTTTTTCCATACTGAAGGGTGCCAGCTGGATTTGTTATAACATGTATGCTTTCTACATATTCGGGATTTACAAAAGGAGGAATTCCTTCAAAAACTATCCCATCAATATCCCAAATTGCATATGCCGTTTGGAATCCTCTTCCTCTAAGGATTGCACCTCTAGGCGTTAATGTATAATTTGGAATCCTGCCTACGAGCGCCTGAGGTAGATCCATAATAGAGTTCTGTATATCTTTTGTTGTTAAAGAATGGACTGCATATCCAGCTCCTCTTGTGTTTATTTTTCCAATGGCTGATTTAAATGATTCGGGTTTATTGACTTTATTCTTTCCAGTTGTTATTTCAACTTCTTCTAGCGTGTTAACTTCGGGGTCTAAATTTATTTCAATAGGATTAAAATTTTTAATTCTAAACTGTTTTGTCTGCATTCCTTCATGAGAAAAGATAATTAAATCACCCTTTTTAGCTTTTATTATAAATCTACCATCTTCATCACTTTTAGTACTTATAGATGAATTTGCAACAAGTATATCTGCATTATCGACTGGATTGCCTTTATAATATATCTTACCAGTAATTTCTTGTGAAATTATATTACAGGTAAAAAAAAGTAATATCACTGTTAATCTGTACATTAAAAAACGCTTTAATAATAAACAATAGCCATAAGCATTATTTTAGCTAATATCGGGATAAGTAATTGAAGTTAGTTTTAAAAAAAACTTAAATCATATTTTTTCTTTACTTTTTGTACAAGGATATTGATGTTATCTTTGTTATAAATAAAACTTCTTGAACAAAAAAGACCTAAAAGAATTTCTAGACACTAAAGTTGAACAATACAACAACATTAAGTTTATTGAGAGTGATCCTATACAAATTCCCCATCTATTCTCTAAAAAAGAAGATATTGAAATTGCTGGTTTTTTAGCAGCCACTATCGCCTGGGGAAACCGCAAAAGCATTATCAATAATGCCAAGAGGATGGTTGATTTACTAGATAATACTCCATATGATTTTGTAGTTAATCATACGCCTGATGATTTAGAAAATTTACTACCCTTTGTACATCGAACGTTTAATGGAGATGATTTTGTGCAATTCATAAAAAGCCTAAAGCATATTTACACAAACCATGGTGGATTAGAGTCTGTTTTTAAAGCTCATAGTGAAGAAAAATCCATGCAATTGGCTATTCATAAATTTAAAACCATATTCTTCGAAAAACCTCATTTACAACGCACTAAAAAACATGTAAGTGACCCGCTAAATAACTCTGCAGCTAAACGTATTAATATGTTTTTACGCTGGATGGTTCGCCAAGACAGTACTGGTGTGGATTTGGGGATATGGAAGAGCCTCTATCCTAGCCAATTGTCATGCCCATTGGATGTACACTCAGGGAATGTGGCAAGAAAGCTTGGACTACTAAAACGAAAACAGAATGACGGCAAAGCGCTTTCAGAGCTTGACGCTTCTCTAAGAAAGCTAGATGCCAATGACCCTGTAAAATATGATTTCGCTTTATTCGGGCTTGGGGTTTTTGAAGGATTTTAATTTTGGCGCACAAAAAAACCTTTAAACAATCAAAGGCTTTTCGATATTTAGTTTAAGAAACTATTTACATTTTGCTAAGTAATTTCTTTTTTTCTTTTTGTAGATGTGCAAACAATGCCTCTTCACTCTTGTACTTTTTTCCGCTCATGCCAATACATTCTCCATCTTTTAGTTTTCCAGATTTCCCCTTATTATTTGTGTAAGTCCCATCAGGGTTAACAGTTACACCATTTTTAAGAGTAACAGCAGCGCTGATTGTTGTCGGTTTTCCATCTACATACTGCACTATAGTATTATCCTGATATGTGCAATAGTCACTATCTATAATTTTGTCCTGAGCCATAAGTGACCCAACAGACATAAATGCAACTAACAATAATAAAAGTGGTTTTTTCATTTTGAATTCTATTAAATTAATGATTACTAAGATACTAAAAATTGATAAGCCAATAATTATGCAATAACAATACGTTAACAAAATAAGGTATTTACTATTATGGCTTTTTCGTAACTTCGAAACCAATAACCATGCCAGACAAAATATGAAAACTTTATCCCTCTCCTCTATTTTATTTCTATTCACGCTTTTAGCATTTGCGCAAGAGCGACAAATACCAATTGATACTACAGTTGTTACTAATCATACCATTACAGTTAAGGGCAAATCTGTAGCGTATACGGCTACTACTGGAACACAGCCTGTTTGGGATGATAAAGGTATGCCTATTGCAACATTGTTCTACACCTATTATAAACGTACTAATGGGGGTAAAACTTCAAACAGACCATTAATTATGTCTTTTAATGGCGGGCCTGGATCCGCGTCTGTGTGGATGCATGTTGCTTACACAGGGCCAAAAATCTTGAATATAGATGACGAAGGTTATCCAGTACAGCCATATGGTGTAAAAGATAATCCTAATTCTATATTAGATGTAGCCGATATTGTTTTTATAAACCCTGTTAATACTGGATATTCTAGAATGATTGCAGATAAAGAAGGGAAAATGCCAGACAAAAAACAATTTTTTGGTATCAATGAAGATGTAAAATACCTAGCTGAATGGCTTAATACATTTGTCACTCGTAATAATCGCTGGCAATCACCAAAATATATTATCGGAGAAAGTTATGGTGGTACTCGCGTTATGGGATTGTCTTTAGCACTTCAAAACCAGCAATGGATGTATCTAAATGGTGTGATTATGGTCTCACCTGCTGATTATAAGGTTTTAAGAACTGGTGGTCCAGTATCCTCAGCGCTTAACTGGCCATATTATACAGCAGCTGCTTGGCATCATAAGATGTTAGACCCAGCACTTCAGAATAAAGATTTATTGGAAATTCTTCCAGAATCTGAAGAATATACTATTAATGAGTTGATTCCAGCACTAGCGAAAGGTGGTTTTATATCGGATGCAGAAAAAAAAGCTGTAGCAAAAAAACTATCCTATTATTCTGGACTGTCCGAGAAAGTCATTCTTCAACATAACTTAGATGTTCCGAATAGATTTTTCTGGAAGGAACTCCTGCGTGATTCAAAGGGAATGACTATTGGGCGCTTAGATTCACGATACCTAGGTTTGGATAAGCAAGAAATTGGCACTAGTCCTGATTATAGTGCTGAACTTACGTCTTGGCTGCATTCGTTTACACCAGCAATTAATTACTACCTACAAGAAGAGCTAAAATTCAAAACAGATATAAAATATAATATGTTCGGTTCTGTTCGGCCATGGAACAATGACAACGATAATGTACGCGATAATTTAAGACAAGCAATGGCACAGAATCCATATTTGCAGGTCTTAAACCAATCTGGCTATTATGATGGTGCTACTACATATTTTGCAGCAAAATACACCTTATCGCAGATAGACCCTAGTGGGAAAATGAAAGACCGTATGTATTTTAAAGGCTACAGAAGCGGACACATGATGTATTTAAGAAATGAAGATTTAATAAAAGCCAATGATGATTTAAGAGAATTTATTGTGAAATCATCAAGCAAAGGACGCGCAGCTAAATATTAATAATCTTATTTTTTTCATAATTGATAAACGAAAAAGCTAGTCTTTCGACTAGCTTTTTTTAAAAATCTTAATATAGTATTATTTTATCCTTTTAGCCAAGCCTTCCGGAGAGCAATTTGTGCTTCACTAGCATCTGGATTTGTTACTATAATTTCTCCAGTAGTGTATGGTTGAGATGTTTCAGTTTGTATCATAACTTCTTCACCGTTCCTCATAAGTTTTACCTGTATTTCCTTGCCTTCCTCCCAAGTAGAAACCTCTTGAAAAACGGTGTTGGCATTTGCAAATGTCAACTCTGTTCCATTAATGGCTTTTATCACATCATTTGGCAGCACACCTTCTTTTGTCCAAAAACTATTGTTTTTTACCTCATCGCTAAAAAATATCCCTTTAGATGGGTCGCCATCCACTATAAAACCTTTACTACCTGTAAGGTAGTTGGCCTCAATTTTTCCTTCAGTCTTGAATAATCCAACTTTTTCAAAAAATGCAATGTAATTTATTGGCTCTGTTTTTCCATCAACACCTACGACGTGTTTTTGAAGAAATTCTCCAACTGCAGGATATGTCATGTTGGTAATTTCGTCTATGATTTTATCATCTTCGAATGGTTTGTTATTTCCATATCTAAGAGACAATTCTTTCATAAGAGACAAAATACCTCTATTACCATTGCTTTCTTCTCTCATAATCATATCGATACACATACCAATTAATGCGCCTTTTTGATACACATTGATATATTGAGAAGCATAAGGCTCATCTAGGATATTTTCACTCATGGTGGTAAAGCTCATACTGTCATCCATTCTTGCTGCATAATTAATCTTACCAAGAATTTTCGCGTAGAAGTCCTCTTCGCTAACCAAAAATTGGTCTATTTGAAATAAGCTCGCAAAATATTCTGTTACACCTTCATACATCCATAAATGTTTTGAGAATGTAGGTTTGTTATAATCGAAATAATGAACATCTTCAGAATGAACGCTAAGAGGTGTTACTATATGAAAGAATTCATGCGCAACAACATCAATCATAGATTCTTCTAAGGCTTCAAAAGACATGCTTTCAGGAAGTACTACTACCGTAGATGTATGATGCTCCAGAGCGCCAAATCCTTTTGGAGATGTTTCTTTATTTTCAGCTAGGTACAAAAATATGTCGTATCTAGGCGTACTATTTATATCTCCCATATACTCCTTTTGTGCTTCCATCATTCTGTAAGCGACTTCTTTAATTTTTTCGACAGAATGCACATTGTTTGGCGAATACACACTTAAAACAATAGTAATATCCCCTACTTTAAACTCTTCAACATCAAATTTCCCATACATCATTGGGTTATCTGTAATATCGAAATAACGTGGAGCAGAATAGTGAGATGTTTTATTATTGCCATCTTTACTTACTGTTACACCTGAGCTTTGCAAAGCTGAAGTCCTTGTAAAATCTTTTGGTGCATTAACATCTAAGGTATATTGATTGTTTTTTAAAGAATCGAAATAACCAATAAATCCGTGAAGATTCAATACATAATTGTCTTCGCTAATATTAGTACCAG
>CALDUJ010000140.1 GCA_937923735.1 uncultured Flavobacteriaceae bacterium
TGGATGGAATGGCTTGGGTAAAGAGATTGTTAATGCCCTAAATACATTAGATTTGCCCGTAATTATGGGCTCAGTATTAATTATCGCTTTACTATTCATATTAATCAATATTTTTGTTGATGTGATTTATGCATGGTTAGACCCTAAAGTGAAATTGCAATAATATAAATGGCTCCTTCCCTTTTTAAGGGAAGGTGGATTAATTCAGTTTTTCCTGAATTAAGACGGAAGGGTAAAAAAATGAAAAAGATAAGTATCATATTAATAACTTTCATTTGCTTAATTAATTGCGGTGAAGCACCAACACAATTTCCAGAAGAAATTTTAAATGATTCTTTTGTGAATATAAATGGGAATAATATTCAGTTAAGAGATATATTAAAAAAACATGAAGGCAAGCCAATAGTGATTAATATTTGGGCATCTTGGTGTAAGGATTGTATTATTGGAATGCCAGATTTAAAAAAATTACAACAGGAGTTTCCAGAAACTAATTTTGTGTTTTTATCGGTTGATAGAAATGAAATTGCTTGGAAACGAAGTATTAAAAAATATGATTTAAAAGGTGACCATTATTTTATACCAGATGGACAGAAAGGAGTATTTGGGGATTTCCTGAATTCCAATTGGATACCAAGATATATGGTGATTGATAAACAAGGAAACATAAAACTATTTAAAGCCAAAAAGGCTAGTGATAATAAATTAAAAGAAAGTTTAACTAAATAATAAATCCCTTCCCTTTGGGAAGGTAAGGATGGGAATGAGAAAGAACATAGTAGCAGGAAATTGGAAAATGAATAATGATTTACCTCAAACAGAAGCATTAATCGATGGTTTAAAAAGCCAAACTCAAACCTCTAATGCAGAAGTTATGATTGCGCCAACATTTACAAATTTATGGCATGCTTTTGAGGAATTGAGGCAGTCAAAGATTGAAGTCATAGCCCAGAATATGCATTTTGCTGAAAATGGCGCATATACAGGAGAAGTGAGTGCAAGTATGCTGAAAAGTGTAGGAATACAAACGGTGATTTTGGGTCATAGCGAACGTCGTGCTTACTTCAACGAAACAGACCAACTACTTGCTAAGAAAGTAGATGCGGCTTTGGCTAATGATATGCGTGTGATTTTCTGTTTTGGAGAAGAATTGGCTGATCGTAAATCTGGAAACGAAGAATCTGTTGTAGAGAATCAAATAAAAAACGCCTTGTTTCATTTAGAAGGGTCAGCTTTTAAAAATATAGTTTTGGCATACGAGCCTGTTTGGGCGATTGGTACAGGAGAAACGGCTTCTCCAGAACAAGCTCAGGACATGCATGCGTTTATACGAAAAACCTTAGATTCCAAGTATGGTAGTGAGGTTGCAGATAATATGACCATTCTTTATGGTGGTAGTGTAAAACCAAATAATGCCAATGAGATTTTTAGTAAACCTGATGTCGATGGTGGATTAATTGGTGGCGCTTCACTTAAAGCAGAGGATTTCTTTGCTATTGTTAATGCGTTTTAGTGATAGATTCAATATATATAGCCTATTATTTTAAAGTAGAACCACTTATTCCTGGTGTCGAAATCCTTACTGCCGAATTGGGTTACGCAGGCTTTGAAAGTTTTGTTGAAACTGCCAATGGCGTAACGGCTTATATTCAAAAGAAAGAATGGCATGCTTCAATTTTAGAGGATGTTCAGATATTGAATTCAGATGAATTTGAAATATCATTTACTTCAGAAGAAATAGCGCAGACCAATTGGAATGCTGAATGGGAGAAGAGTTTTCAGCCAATAGTAGTAGATGATTTATGTACTGTTCGTGCACCTTTTCATCAAGTTCCAAAAACAGAATATGATATTGTCATAGAGCCTAAAATGAGTTTTGGTACGGGGCATCATGAAACGACTCATATGATGATTCAGCATATTCTTGGCAATGATTTCAAGGATAAAACAGTTCTTGATATGGGTTGCGGTACCGGAATTTTAGCAATACTTGCTGAGATGAGAGGAGCAAAAAACGTGGATGCTATTGATATTGATAATTGGTGCTATTTAAATAGCTTAGAAAATGTAGAAAGAAATAATTGTAAAAACATTCGTGTTTTTGAGGGAGATGCTTCACTATTAAAACAACAGAAGTATGATGTCATCATTGCAAATATCAATAGGAATATTCTTTTAAAGGATATTCCAATATATGTGAGACATCTTAGTGTAGGTGGACAACTTTTTCTGAGTGGGTTTTATGATAACGATTTGACGCTAATTACTTCGAAATGCAATGACAACAATCTTATTTTTTCTGAAAAAATAACTAAGAATGATTGGGTGTCAGTTCAATTTATATTGAATAAAGTTTAAAAAAAGAAACATTTTTTTAAACAAAAATCATTTTTTTAAACAAAAATCATTTTTTTCGATAAAATACATAGGTATTCTCAAAAATATGTGGTTTTCCCGTAAACCTTTTTCTTCCCTAATACGTATATTTACTAACAAATAATATTATTTTAACTGTAGTCTGAAATTGCAATTATAAGTATATAATTGACGTGGATTTCTACACCCATTGTTTACGTAAACAGATAAAACAATAATTAATCTTTTTAATCTTTAAAAACAATGAAGAAAGTTAAAATGTTCGCATTCTTATGCGGCGCACTAACCATTGGCTTAATATCTTGCCAAAAAGAAACTCTTTCAGAAGATGTTTCAATCGAAGAAAATGAAGAAGTAATCATTAATTCCAACAGCACTCAAGGAAGAACCTTAGTTACAGATGAAAATGTACTAAATGCAATTAAGTTTCTTGATATAGATGTTGGGGTAGTTACAGAAGGTGCTTTTCACTTGCCTGATGGCACTGTTGAAGAGAGAATCTATATTGGTAATGATATTACTTTTACTAGAGATGAACTTCAGTCTTTATATGATGTTTATTCAAATACTGGACGTCAATACAGAACAGCTAACCTAGTAACAGGTAATAATCGCACTATTAATATTTTAGGTTATACAGGAGGCAGTCAAGCATTATCTAGTAAAGCACGAACAGCTTTAACCAGAGCAGTTGCTAATTATAATAATATTAGTAATATGACGCTACAGTTTAATCTATCATTTGGTACTAATTATCAAGCTGCAGATATGGTAGTGTATGATAATTCTATCAATAATAGCAGTAGTGGAGGTGTAGCAGGTTTTCCAAATTCTAACGGGCAACCAAATAAGTTCGTTCAGATATACGGTATAGAGCAGTTTTCTACAAATGTAAATGAGCATGTTATTACGCATGAGATTGGACACTCTGTAGGATTTAGACACACCGATTGGTTTGATCGTTTGAGTTGCCCTGCATCTAGTCAAGGTAATGAGGGAACAGGTTCAAATGGTGCTATTCATATTCCGGGAACTCCTACAGGTAGAGATTTAACCTCTGTAATGCAAGCTTGTTTTTCAACTAGTGTAAGTGGGAATTTTAATGGTAACGATGTGTCATCTTTGCGCTCTATGTATCCAGCGAGTTCGGGCAGTATCTGTGATGGTGTTTCTGAATGGCAAAGTGGTGTGAGTTATCCTATAGGTTCTCGTGTCACATATTTTGGTAATCTGTATCAGCGCGTAAGTGGTGGATGGACCTATATAGGAGCTTGCTAGATTACATGATTGTATTCCTTAAAATGGAACTTTAATTATATAGATATATTGTTAAATAAGAAAAGAGTGCCTTACTGGCACTCTTTTTGTTTATATGGTTATTGAATAATTTTATAAATTAGCCAAAAGATTGCAAGCTATGAGTTCTAAAACAAGAGTAGAAGAAGATGTTCTGCTAGATGAAGAGGTTATAAAACAAAACGAGATTGTTTTATACAATGACGATGTTAATACATTTGACCATGTGATCGATGTTTTAATTAGCGCATGTGATCATGTACCAGAACAGGCAGAGCAATGCGCCATTATTGTACATCATAAAGGTAAATGTACAGTTAAGACCGGGGATTATGACGACTTAAAGCCACGCTGCAGTAAGCTTCTACAGGCTGGTCTTAGTGCAGAAATTGTCTAGTTTATTTTGCAAGTAGATTTCCCTAACAATCTATATAGCGGGCAGAAATTAATCAAACTTGTTATTAGCAATATAATTGCTATTCCCATTAAGACATAGGCTAAAGTGCCACTTATATAATCGAGATAGTATAATAAGCCAATCGCAGCTGCAATAACAACTCTTATTAGCTTGTCTGTCGTTCCCATATTTTTTTTCATAATATTCTTGTTTTAATTTTATAGCGTCGTAGGACAAACAAAATCTGTGGTTGCCAAATCAGTCTTTTTTATGGCCCCAAAACCACCAGCTATATCTACAACATTATGGAATCCTCTTGCTTTTAAGATAGAAGCAGCAATTACTGAACGATAGCCACCTGCACAATGAATATGATATGCTTTATCTCTATCCACATCGCTCATATTATTATTGATATAATCTAATGCAAAATGCTGTGCTTTCTCCAAGTGCATCGATTTGTACTCACCATCTTTTCTGACATCTAAAACATTAAGATTATTGCTTTTCATTCTTGAAGCGAATTCTTCTGCCGAGATAGATTCTAATGTTTCGATATCTCTTCCTGAACTCTTCCATGCTTCAATACCACCCTCTAAATAACCAAGTGTATTATCATAACCAACCCTTGAAAGTCTTGTAATAGCTTCTTGAGATTTGCCCTCAGGTACTACTAGTAATAATGGCTGATTTAAATCGGTAATCAAAGCACCAACCCAAGGAGCAAAGCCGCCATGAAGACCAATAAATATTGAATTAGGTATGTGCGCTTCTAGAAAGTCTTTTTCATGACGAACATCCAACACTAAT
>CALDUJ010000141.1 GCA_937923735.1 uncultured Flavobacteriaceae bacterium
CATCAGTTCAACCATAATGCCTTTGCCTATCATGTAGCAATAGATGGTAATGTTGTGGATTTAGGGCCTGACGAAAAACCTCACATATACAATAATCATGTAATAAGCAAAAATGTAACTACTGGTAACAAGACTCTTTGGGAACTTTCGGTTAAACTCTATGATGATTCTTTTATTGATGGGCAACATAATTCACCACGCAAACTAAAGAATGGTGAAACCATTGGCTTTGCATTGGCTTATTGCGATAATGATGGCAGTAAAGTAAGAGAGAATTTTATTGGCTCAGAAATAGTAGAAGGTGACGATAAAAACAGAGGCTGGATAGATGCAGGGATTTTTGGGGATATCCTTCTAAAAGAATAACGCTATTGCATAACTACATTACTGTATTTAGCATTTACTACAATTGTCTTATTACTAGAACCTCCTTCAGGATAATTCTTGATTACTTTCTTATTGGTATTCTCATTATTAAACTTTGAACGATTCCCTCTAAATAGTAAATCGTAATCAGATTTTGGTAATTTAATAACAGCATCGCTGTTTTCAAGTATGATATTCAAACTACTGAAGGAATTATCAATATTTCTAATATTTAAATCTCCAAAACTACCATCTATTAAAGCACTATTTATCAACGTATCTATATTGATATTAGAAGAATTAGAAGTTAATACTAATCGTTTAACGCTGTTGAGTTTCGCATCTTCAACATAATTCAATTTTAAATCACCATTAAGCCAATCTTTTACCTTGACATTGGTATAAGAAGCATTGATGGAAGTAGAACCTCCATCAATACTATTGGCTGTTAATTTACTATGCGATAAGTCTGCTTTGAGGTTTGAAACATTGGCGAACTTAAGCTCCCCATGTCTAACATTTACTTTTAATTTAGCATCTTTTGGCATTTTTATCTTAATTGTCTTTTTAATTTTAGAATTAGAATTATTATCAAAAAGACCGCCATTTCTATTTACTCGTTCTTCAAAGAGCTTAGCTTTCTTTTCTATTTTCTCTTCCATCCGTTCTGCTCTTTTCTTAAGTTCAATCTCATAATCTTCGCCATATTTTTCTTTAAGCTTTGCATCTAAAGACTCTCCCCATGCTTCCATCTTCTTAGCGTATTCATCACCCCATTTTTCGCCAAATTCCTCTCCCCATTTCTCCATTTTCTTTTCAAAGTCTTTTCCCCAACTTTCACTAAATTTTTCTCCCCACGCTTCCATTTTCTTTCCAAAATCATCACCAAAACGCTCTCCAAATTCTTCGCCCCATTTCTCCATCTTCTCTTCAAAACCAGAATTGACAAAATTACGCGCCCAAACTTTCATTTTTTCACCATAGCCATCCCCATACTTTCTTTCATACTTCTTGCTCCATTCGTCAAGGTAGGCTTCCCCTCTTTCTTCATATTCGTCTGTATCAAAATTAACGGATTTAACGCCTTCGGGTAAATCTAGTATTTCAGGTAAACCAGAAAAATTTAATGATTCTAACAAGTTTCCTGGTAACTCAGGAACTTCTGGTATCTCAGGAAATTCTGGCATTTCTGGAACTTCTGGTAACTCAGGCATTTCAGCCAATACTACGCTAACATTTTCTAAAGCCCCTAAACTTTCAAGGCTTGCTAGATGTGCCAAATCACCAAGTTCAGAACCCCAAGCCCAAGTAGATAATGCTCCTTTGGTTTTTATGGATATATAGTCACCATACCCTTCAATACTCAGGTTCCATTCTTTCAATGCTTTCTGCAAATCTTCTTTAGAGAGTTTTTCGCTTTCAATATATGCATCTATCTCTACAACATCTTTGTCCCAAGTTTCAAATTCTATATTAACAAAGCTAGTATTTAAATCTATAGTTACATTCTCATTACCACTAATAGATTTGAGAGTTTTCTGAAGCTTCATTTGTGCATTGAGACCTATTGTTCCAATGAAAAACAAAGCCATTATATTATATACTAATCGTTTCATCATTCGTTTTATTTAATTCGTTTAATTGATCTTTTAATCTTTGTAATAAATTCAAGCGCAATTTCAAGTTGTTTATTAAGGCATCAACGGTTCCTATATTAGGGCCCGTTTCAGATAGTTCTTTGTTTAACTCATCATACTCTGTATTTAAGTCGCTAAGACGTTTTAAATAACCATCTATTAGATCCATATTCTCAGGAGCATATGTCATTTTTGCAAGCTCCATATTAATACTAGCTAGGTAATAATTTTCAACTTTCTTTAAATCTGGAGAAATATCGCCTAGAGACTTTATATCTGCTTTTTTCTCTTTGATTTCCGCCAATTTAGGGTCATCGGAATCAGAATCTATTTGCGTAAAAACTCCATATCCTAAGCCAAGAAATACGACAATAGCAGCAGCAATTTTCAGAAAGAAAAATGAATTCGATTTCTTTACTGGAAGTTCTTTTTCAAGCTTCTCTATAAATCTAGCTTCATGCCCGTTTGGCATCTGCCCTTTTTCTAGTTTTGAATCTTCTTCAAACAGTTTTCTAATATCCTGTTGCATGACGTTTATCTTTTAATAATTCTTGTAATTTCACTTTACCTCTCGATAATTGCGTTCTTGATGCCACTTGGGAAATATTCAATATTTCAGATATTTCTTGATGGTCATAACCTTCTATTAAGAAAAGCATAAGTACATATTTATACTTTTCTGGTAAGCTTTCGATAGCAATCTTAATGTTATCTATTGATATAGAATCATCTACCATCCAGCTATCATTAACATCAGTATCTACAACCTTTAAGTGTACATCTTCAAGTTCAACTAATCGCTGCTTTTTAGCTTTTAGTGTGTCGATACTTGTATTAATAACAATACGCTTTAACCATGCTCCAAAAGTGACTTCTGCCTTAAATTGTTCTAACCTTTTAAAGGCCTTTATAAAAGATTCTTGTACGATATCTTCAGCTTCCATCGAATCTTTTACAAATCTATTGGCCACCAAATACATCCCATTGCAATACTGATTATACAATTGCATTTGCGCTTTGCGATTGTTCTTCTTACACTGTTCAATAATGTCGATTGTTAGTCCTTGCACTTCTTGATTTTGGTTAGTTGCTTTTAAAAGACGATACAAAAAAGCGAATGTTGCAAAAAGTTACATAATTTT
>CALDUJ010000142.1 GCA_937923735.1 uncultured Flavobacteriaceae bacterium
TTTTCATTATTTTTCAACAGACCTAAAGCTGCAATATGAGATTTGTAATAATCGGCCATGTTAAACACAAAAGGGAAGGAGAACGCTATTTTGCTTATGCCCCTTACGTTAGAGAGATGAATGTATGGCTAAAGCATGTTGATGAAGTCGAAATTGTGGCTCCTATTGGCGACGATAATATTTCTTCCATTGATGCCCCTTTATATCATCCTAATATAGTATTTAATGCAATTCCTAGTATAGAGTTTACTTCTATGGCAGCTGCATTAAAATCATTACTTGTAATACCCCTAATACTCATTAAAATCTATAGGGCTTCAAGTCGAGCAGACCATATTCACATTCGTTGCCCCGGAAATGTTGGACTGTTAGGTTGTATAGTGCAATTATTTTTTCGTAAAAAACGTAAAACTGCCAAGTATGCTGGTAATTGGGACCCGAATAGTAAACAACCTCTTAGTTATCGTATTCAAAAAAAAATACTTAAGAGTACGGTCTTAACCAAGAATATGAAGGCATTAGTATATGGGGATTTTAAAGATGATAGTAAAAACATCAAACCATTTTTTACAGCTTCTTATCATGAAAGTGAAATTGAAAAACCCAAAACAAGAGATTACAATCAAACTCTTAAATTTTTATTCGTTGGAGGTTTAGTTGAAGGCAAACGACCACTTTTAAGTTTACAAATTGTCGATAAACTTATTAAAAAAGGGATTAAATCTGAAATGGATTTTTATGGTGAAGGACTAGAATTAATCAAACTTCAGCAGTATGTAGAAGCGAATGGGTTGAAGAATGTGGTTAGATTTATGGGTAATCAATCTAAAGAAAGTATTAAAAAAGCATTAAGGGAGGCACATTTTTTAATGCTACCTTCTAAAAGTGAAGGTTGGCCGAAAGCAATTGTAGAGGCTATGTTTTTTGGTGTGATTCCCATAGTAACAAAAATATCATGCGTTCCTTTTATGTTGGACGATGGAAAACGAGGAATTTTAATCGATTCAGACTTTAACAATGCAGTAGCGGAAATAATGAATAACTTAGAGCCTGAACATCTTATAAAATTATCTGATAATGCAGTAACTTGGTCACAGGGCTACACATTGGATGCGTTTGAAAGAGAGATAAAAAAATTATTATTAGAGTAATGAACGTTTTACAACTTATAGACACACTAAATGCTGGCGGAGCAGAACGTGTAGCTGTTAATTATGCTAATTTGATATATAATGAGTATGGTGAGTCGTATTTGTCTACTACAAGAAGTTCAGGTGTTTTAAAAAATGATTTGTTGCCTCAAGTTTCCTATAATAATGTTCAAAGAAAAAGCACATTCGATATTGGTGCGCTTATAAGGTTTAAAAGATATATTAAAAACAATAACATCTCAATTATACATGCCCACACTACGTCATATTTTTTTGCAGTTTTAGCAAAACTGCTATTACCTAAATTAAAAATTGTCTGGCATGATCATCAAGGTAACAGAGACGAGATTAAGGCTATAAGACAATGGCCACTCATTATGGCCTCTTTTTTTTTTGATGGTGTAATTACTGTCAATCAAAGACTCCAGAATTGGGGGTCAAAATATTTGTACTGCAAGAATATTATTCATATCGATAATTTTGTGACGACTAGAGATTTGGGTGAAGTAAAAACAAAACTTTATGGTCATGAAGGAAAACGTATTGTAAGTATTGCAAATTTAAAATCACCAAAAAACCATTTACATTTACTAAAGGCTTTTAAGGCTGTAAATAAAACCCATGAAGATTGGTCATTGCATCTTATCGGTAAAGATTTTAAGGATTTGTATTCTAAAGAATTGTTTCGATTTATCCAGAATCACAATCTTGAAAACTCAATTTTTATTTATGGATTAAGAAATGATATTCAATATATTTTGAGTCAATGCGACATAGGAGTTGTAGCTTCAACCTATGAAGGTTTACCTATGGCACTACTGGAGTATGGAAATGCTGAATTAGCTATAATAACTAGCGACGTAGGTAGTTGTAAAGAACTTGTAGAATCTAGAGGTATTGTAGTGGAGGTTAATAATGTAGATGCTCTTGCAGATGCATTTATAAATTTGATTGAGGATTCAGAGCTCAGAAAAGATTACGCTGTTAAAATTAAAAAGTATATTGACATTAATTTTAGTGAAAATGCAATAACAACTAAAATAATTTCCTTCTACAGAAAACTAAATTAATTTGCAGGAATAATAAAATGAAACAGTTTAAAATTAATTATACTAGCTTAGTAATTCTACATGTTTTTATAGGCTTTGCTATTTTTACTTTTGAGCCGTTATCTAAATTTTATTTTGCAGCTATTTTGGCTTGGTTTTTTATTAGAATTTTACAGGCTAATAAAAAAAACCGCCCTACTGAAGTTCTGATTGCTTGTTCTTATATTGTAGGTTCTGAGGTTTTTTTACGAATGACTGGCGGTAATTTTTTGTATGAAGCATCAAAGTACTCGGTAATATTTTTCTTGGCTTTAGGTATATTTTTCGATAGTATTTCAAGAAAATCGTATCCCTATTTAATATACATTCTACTTCTTGTGCCAGGTATTTTTATGGCATCGGTTACGCTTGACTATGGTACTGAATTTAGAAAAGTAGTGGCTTTTAATTTAAGTGGTCCAGTTTGTCTGGGTATAGCGGCACTCTACTGTTACAAGCAAAAAGAACCTTTTTCAATTTATGACAAAATTACTCAAGCTATTGCCTTACCTATAATTGCCAATACAATTTACCTGTACCGATATAATCCTAATATCAAAGATGTTTTAAACGGAACACAATCTAACTTTGAGGCATCTGGTGGTTTTGGACCCAACCAGGTAGCTACAGTTCTTGGACTTGGTATGTTTGCTTTAGTTGTTAGATATATTGTATTCTCTAAGAACGGTTTTCAAAAACTTCTCAATTTGGTATTACTTGCATTAGTGTCGTATAGAGCAATTATTACTTTTAGCAGGGGAGGAATAATAACCTCATTGATAATAGTGTTTGCTTTTTTGGGACTATATTATCTGCAGTCATCAGGAAGGTTAAGAAAACAACTATCCCTATCTATAGTTATAATAGTGTTGCTTTCTGTTGGTGTATGGGTTTTCAGCTCGTTTCAAACACTTGGTTTTATCGATAAAAGATATTCTAATCAAGACGCATCGGGAAGAGTAAAGGAAGATATCACAACTGGTAGGGTTGAGTTAGTATCATCAGAATTTCAAGAGTTTTTTGAAAACCCATTTTTAGGAATAGGTGTTGGTAAAGTAAAAGAAGCTAGATTAGAGCGAATCGGGATTGAAGCAGCATCTCACAACGAAATGAGTAGAATTCTTGCGGAACATGGTTTTTTTGGAGCTTGTGCATTTTTAATTTTACTAATTTTTCCTCTTGTCTATAGGATGAAACATAGGAACAATTATCTGTTTTTTTCATTTTACTTATTCTGGTTTTTAACAATAAATCACTCTTCGATGAGGATTGCTGCACCAGCTTTTATTTACGCATTATGTTTATTGGATATTCAAAATGGCAAACCTACTTTACATAGGAAACAAATTAGTTAGTACTAAAACTAACATTACAACTATCGATACTTTGGGAAGTCTTCTTAAAGAGGAAGGGTACAACATAAAGTTTTCTTCTAATAAACAAAGCAAATTAATAAGGCTGTTGGATATGGTATTTACTGTGCTACGATATGGAAGAAATGTAGATTATGTTTTAATCGATACGTATAGCACTCTTAATTTTTATTATGCTTTCGTTATTAGTCAGTTATGTAGGTTTCTCAAGATTAAGTATATACCTATTTTACATGGTGGAGACTTACCTCAAAGATTAAAAAGAAGCCCAAAAAAAAGTAGGTTACTTTTTAATAACGCCTACCGTAATGTATCTCCATCTCATTATATAAAAGAGAAATTTAATGAAAAGGGTTATAAAAATATTGAGTTTATACCTAATACTATCGTAATAGCGGATTATCCGTTTAAAGAGAGAATTCAGGCTAGACCTAAACTACTTTGGGTGCGTTCTTTCAAAAAAATATATAATCCGTTGATGGCTATCGAAGTTGTAAAAGAATTAAAAAACAAGGGCATTAAAGTTGAGTTAACCATGGTCGGACCAGATGGAGATGGTACGATTTTGTTTGCTAATAAAATGGTTAGAGAGTTTGATTTGGATATTAAATTTACAGGGAAACTGACCAGAAAAGAATGGATAGATATCTCTAGTGAGTATGATATATTCATCAATACTTCTAATTTTGATAATATGCCAGTATCACTTATTGAGGCTATGGCATTGGGGTTACCTGTGGTAACTACGAATGTAGGAGGGATTCCATATCTAGTAAAAAACGATTACGATTCGATTTTGGTTAATCCAGACGATACTCAAGCTATGGCTGATGCTATCAAAAATCTTATTAGTAGTCCAGAAAAAGTTCAAATTTTGAGTAAGAACGGTAGGACAACCGCAGAAAAATTTGATTGGCTCGAAGTAAAATCAAAATGGAAACACTTGCTGAAATAAGAATTTTACAACCTACATTTCAAGTATAAGTTTACTATATTTACTCCAAAGGATTAATAGCAAGTATGTCGAAAAAAGGAAGTATTCATTTTGAGATTTCCGAACGTAAGATTTTATTACGCATTATGGATATCGTGTTCGTTTTGGGAGCATTGTATCTGGTCAGCGAAATTTTCGATTTTGACTATTTTCGAATCACTTCCCAAAATTGGTATTGGACACTCGTTTTAGTTATATACATCACTGTTTTTGGAACTATATTCGAACTCTATGATCTTCAGAAATCCAGTAAGCTAGATGTTATACTAAGTAATATAGTACTCACTTCCTCGGTAACAATACTCTTTTATTTATTAACACCGTTCTTTACCCCAACATTACCAGATAATAGGCTTCAAATAGTATATTTTTATATTGCTTTTGTTGTTGCTATTTTTTTATGGCGTCTGGCCTACATTACTTTTATTACATCACCTAGATTTTACAAAAAAGTGTTGTTAGTGGGCGAAGTTTCCAATATGGAAAGTATTGTAAAAGCTTTTAACGATTCTGACCCGAATTATAAAGTAATAGGTTTTGTTAATTGCGAGCCTAATGGGGAAGAGAGTGTCAAGTTTAAAGGCTTAAAAGAGTACGCTCCTAATCAAATAAGAGATATAGTTGCCAAGCAACAAGTGTCTGAAATTGTAGTTACAAGTTACAACTCCGAAACGATTACAGCTGATATATATAATGATTTGATAACACTTCTTGAAAAAGGATTTACTATTAGGGAATATACGCAAGTTTACGAGGAGATAACAAGTAGAGTACCTGTACAATATGTTGGTAAAGATTTCTATAAGTACTTTCCTTTTAGCAGGAGCAATCAAAATAAATTGTATCTATTTTTTCATAGATTTTCTGATATTTTCTTTTCGCTTATCGGACTCATAATAGGCGTTTGTTTACTGCCTATTATATTTATTGGTAATATGTTGGCTAATAGAGGAACTTTATTTTATACACAAGAGCGTGTTGGAAAAAACGGAAAAGTATTCAACATTATAAAACTGCGAACCATGATTAAAAACGCAGAATCTGCCGGTATGCAATGGGCTCAAAAAAACGATGTTAGAGTTACTAAGTTTGGTAAGTTTTTACGAAGAACGCGATTAGATGAAATTCCACAATTTATTAATGTGTTGCGAGGAGACATGAGCTTGATAGGGCCGAGACCTGAACGACCATTTTTTGTTCAAGAACTGTCGAGAATCATTCCATTTTATGAGACTAGGCATATTGTTAAACCAGGTCTGTCTG
>CALDUJ010000143.1 GCA_937923735.1 uncultured Flavobacteriaceae bacterium
GTCGTAATAATCTTTAAATCATTTCAGTAGAGAATTAAATCATCTATGATGATAAGGCTCATTCCTGAGTATAGTAAACCCTCTATAAAGCTGTTCGACTATAAATAAACGTACCATCTGGTGAGAGAAAGTCATTTTGCTAAGGGATAATTTACCTCTAGCTTTATTATATACATCTTGAGAAAAACCATAAGGACCACCGATAACAAACACGAGTTGCTTGATACCACTATTCATGTGTTTTTGTAAATATTTGGAAAACTCAATTGAAGAATAGTGCTTTCCGTTTTCGTCCAATAGAATAAGGACATCAGAGTTGTTTATTTTGTTTAGAATTAACTCACCTTCTTTTTGCTTTTGTTGCGTTTCGCTCAGGTTTTTTGCATTTTTTATATCTGGTATAATATCAAACTCAAAACGGATATAATGCTCTAGACGCTTAGTGTAATCATCAATTAATGATTGCAATTGCTTATTGTCTGTTTTTCCTATGGCGATGAGTTTGATTGTCATTTAGAACAAAATATTTCATTAAAGCCAAAAGGTTTTGTAAAAATTCCTACTGGTTTATTATCATAATTTTCTATTGAATTCTGCAAATCATGTTTGTGGCTTGACCATTTTTTTTCAATCATTAGATTTTGTAAATCAGCTATACTTAGAGGTGCTATACTCGAAAAATATTCGCCATTAGGTTTTAGTATTATTGTCGAGTATTGTTTGAATACTTTAAAAAAGGTGTTTTTTAAAGTACCACTATCTTTTAGCCAGATACTTGGATTGTATTTTGGGTAATTTACATCATAGCTATATGTGTAAAACAACTTTGTATTCAATTTTTTTTCTACCCATGTTTGGCATTTTTGTTGTTCTTTAGCATACTTTCTTATTCTTTTTTCATATTCCTTTTTTGTTGGTACATGCAAGCGATGTCCTAATTGTTCTTTAGTTATTTTAAAAGGAAGGCTATTTATCAGTCTCTGTTTTTCTATGTCGAAATTTCTTTTTTGTCGCTCAAGTGATTCATGGTAACCAAGTAAAGAATCTCTGTACACTATTGCGATTACATTGTTTGTTTCTATATTAGAATTAGATTGTTTCTCTAAAAATTGCTTTAGTTCAAGGAATTGATTTGGATATAATTTTCCAAATGAGAATTTATTAAGAACCTTATTCACTTTAATAGAATCAGTTTCATAAACCTTACAATTAAAAACGTAGGCTCTACATTTTTTCGTAAATGTTACAGAATCAATAACCTTTAAATTTTCATCCATATAAATCTCTTCCTGAGAAAACAGGTTAAAAAAAGAAAAAGTGGCATAAAGAAATATAAAGACTGTCTTTCTATTCATGAAGCTTACTATTTCTCCAAAAATACTATATTTTCGTAATGCTCAAAGTTTTAAATCATGATAAGCAAAGAACAATTTAATAAAGAAATAGAGGGCATTATTAGTAATGCTATACGCGAAGATGTTGGTGATGGTGATCATAGCTCATTAGCATGTATCCCTAAATCTGCTAAAGGAAAAGCAAAACTTCTAGTAAAAGACGAGGGTATTATTGCGGGCGTAGAGTTCGCAAAACAAGTATTTGCCTATGTGGATGCTGATATGAATATTGAAACACTAATTGAAGACGGCTCACCTGTAAAATATGGTGATATTGTATTTTATGTAGAAGGTGCTTCACAATCTATCCTTAAGGCTGAGCGTTTGGTATTAAATGCTATGCAACGTATGAGTGCTATTGCAACAAAGACAAACGAGTTTGTAAAACTACTCGAAGGTACTGGAACAAAAATTTTAGATACGCGTAAAACAACCCCAGGTATACGAGCGTTGGAAAAATGGGCCGTTAAAATTGGTGGTGGCGAAAACCACAGATTTGCTTTGTATGATATGATTATGCTAAAAGATAATCATATAGATTTCTCGGGGGGTATTACAAAGGCAATAAACAAAACGAAGCAATATTTAAAAGATACGAATAGAGATTTAAAGATTATAGTTGAAGCTCGTAATTTAGATGAAATAAAAGAAATCCTTGAAACAGAAGGTGTATACCGCATCTTAATTGATAATTTTAATTACGAGGATACTCGTAAAGCTGTAAAACTCATTGGGGATACTTGCTTAACAGAATCTTCTGGTGGTATTAACGAGAAAACCATTAGGAAATACGCAGAATGTGGTGTGGATTATATTTCATCGGGCGCACTGACGCATTCGGTATATAATATGGATTTAAGCCTTAAGGCGGTGAATTAGTAAGCAGTTTCAGTATGCAGTTACCAGTCAATTACTGCTTTGGCGCTGAGTTATCAAGCCCTAAGAAATATAAATGAAAAACAGCCAAATAAACACTAGTGAGTAAACCCATAGAAGACAAAATAGCAAAAATTCCAATTGTAAATATTTTGGCAGCACTACTAAAGAAAGTAAAATTGCCAGGTATGGAAGGTTTATCATTATACGACCTTTTGGAGATGTATATCGTCGGTATTGCCCAGGGAGCATTATCTGCCCGCGCTAGTGCCATTGCTTTTAGCTTTTTTACAGCTATATTTCCGTTTTTGTTGTTTATTCTTATTGTTATACCGTATATACCTGTTGAAGAATTTGAGAAAGATTTTTTGTTGTTTTTAGAATCGGTCTTACCGCCAAATACATCAGATTTTTTCTTCGAAAATATTTTTGAAAATATAAATACCAAACGAGGAGGTTTGATATCTTCAGTTTTTGCCTTGTCAATTTTTTTAATGGCGAATGGTGTTAATGCAGTATTTTCTGGTTTCGAGAATTCTTACCACAAACAACTCACAAGAAATGTAATTAGGCAATATGCATTTGCGCTTGGAGTTGCTCTCATCTTGGCATTTTTATTGATACTCACTGTGGTGGTATTAGGTTACTTTGAAATTTACGTGATTGAGAACTTAGAAGATTATGGCTACATTAATAAGGATGAAGGCAATTTTGGTGTAGTGGCAGCCAAGTATGTGTTTTTTGTGATTATGATATATTTGGCAACTGCGACGTTATATTACTTTGGAACTAAAGAAGGAAGGCAGTCTAAGTTCTTTTCTGTGGGTGCTTTGTTTACTACCTTGTTGATTATGTTAACATCCTATTTATTCGGACTGTATATCGAGAATTTTTCTCAGTATAATGAATTATATGGCTCCATTGGAGCCCTCTTAATATTATTATTTTACCTTTGGTTGAATGCTAATATTATTCTATTAGGTTTCGAACTTAATGCCTCTATACAACAACTAAAAAGAAATTTTTCTTAATCCTACTTACTATGAAAACTTTATACATATCATGCTTACTTACTTTATTAACACTAACAGTTTCTGCACAAGACATTTTTGGGAAATGGATAACCTCTGATAAAGATGGTATAGAAAAATCTGTTGTTAAAATTTATGAGGAAGATGGAAAAGTTTATGGGAAAATAGTAGAGATTTTAAATGCTGCTGATAAAGATGCTTTGTGTGATAAATGTGATGGTGAAGATTATAACAAACCTATTTTAGGGCTTGTTATTATTAAGGGGTTGAGTCTAGTTGGTGACTATTACAGAAACGGACCAATTTTCGATCCAGAAAATGGGAAGTCTTATAAGTGCAGATTATCATTGGAACAAGATAATTCAGATGTACTGCAGGTACGAGGTTATGTAGCTTTTATGTACGAAACCCAATATTGGAAACGGGTAAAATAAACTGTTAATAAACCGCAACTAAAAGAAGCGGTTTTTTTTGTGCTTCGCCGTAAATTTGAGGTCTATGCATAACTTCATCGATGTAATTTTACCTATTCCTCTAGAGAGGTTATTTACATATAGCATTACCAGAGCAGAAGCAGGTTTTTTACAACCAGGCATGCGCGTTGCTGTTCCGTTTGGAAAATCTAAAATATATACAGGTTTAGTAGGTGCAATTCATACTAATGCACCTGAGATTTACGAAGCCAAAGAGATTCATCAAATCTTAGATAAAACGCCTATTGTAACTGAACAGCAATTGCAACTGTGGAAATGGGTTTCTAAATATTACATGTGCACTATCGGTGATGTGATGAGAGCGTCTTTACCTAGTGCGCTCTTATTAGAAAGTGAAACGTTAATTTCAAAAAACGATTCCGAACTAATTAGTGATGAAAACCTTAAGGATGATGAGTTTTTAATTTATGAGGCTTTGCATCATCAATCGTCTTTAAAGGTTCAGGATATTTCAAGTATACTGGATAAGAAGAACATTTTGCCAGTCTTAAATAGATTGATTGAAAAAAATGCTATTACCCTTCAAGAAGAAATTTATGCAAAGTACAAACCTAAATTAGAGCGTTTTGTTAAGTTGAATGACAAATTTACCTCAGAGGAAGCATTACAGCAATTATTGGATAATTTAAGTAGGGCTAGAAAACAGAAAGAGGTTGTTATATCATTATTCTCATTGTCAGCTGTTTCTAAGAAACCTATAAAGGTATCCGATTTAGTGAAGAAAAGTCAGAGCAGTTCAGCCATCATAAAGACCTTAATTGATAAGAAAATTCTTGATGAGTATTTTATTCAAACGGATAGAGTTATTTATTCTGGAGAAAAGCCTCAAGCTTCTAAAACTTTAAATGAAGAACAAGAATTTGCTCTAAAAGAAATTACAGATAATTTTAGAGCTAAAGATGTCGTATTGCTTCATGGTGTGACATCATCAGGTAAAACTGAAGTATATGTAAAACTCATCGAAGAGACTTTAAGTCAAGGTCAACAAGTGTTGTATCTACTTCCGGAAATAGCCTTGACTACGCAACTTATAACACGTCTACAAAACTATTTTGGAGAGAAAGTGGCTGTGTATCATTCAAGATATTCTTTAAACGAACGTGTTGAGGTTTGGAACAAAGTTTTAGGGAGTTCTGATAAAGCTCAGATAGTATTAGGTGCCCGTTCTTCAATACTATTACCATTTAATAATCTGGGATTAATAATTGTCGACGAAGAACATGAGCAATCCTATAAACAATTCGACCCAGCACCTCGATATCACGCAAGAGATACAGCTATTGTATTGTCTAACTTACATAAAGCAAAAGTTCTTTTGGGGTCTGCAACGCCTAGTTTAGAAAGTTATCATAACTGCAAACAAGATAAATATGGCTTAGTGGAAATGCACACCCGTTTCAATAACGTTTTACCTCCAAAAGTAGAATTGGTCGATTTAAAGGAAAAGTATAAGAAAAAGCGCATGAAAGGTCATTTTAGCGACCGTTTAATGGAGGAAATGCAAATAGCGTTAGAAGAAGGTCAACAGATTATATTGTTCCAAAATAGAAGAGGATTTTCGCCAATTGTTGAGTGCCTCACCTGCGGACATTCACCACAATGTCCAAACTGCGATGTAAGCTTAACATATCATCAATATAAAAACCAATTGCGTTGTCATTATTGTAGTTATAATATGGCTGTTCAACAACAATGTCAGGCTTGTGGAAGCATTGATGTGGATACAAAAGGTTTTGGTACCGAGCAAATTGAAGAAGAAGTAAAAGTCTTGTTTCCTGAGCATAAAGTTGCTAGAATGGACCTAGATACCACACGAGGAAAGTATGCTTATGAAAAATTAATAACATCATTTGAACAGCAGGAAATAGACATATTGGTAGGCACACAAATGTTAACTAAAGGATTAGATTTTAGACATATTAAGCTTGTTGGAATCATGAATGCTGATTCTATGCTTAACTTTCCGGATTTTAGGGCTCATGAGCGTAGTTATCAGTTGATGTCTCAAGTAGCGGGTAGAGCAGGACGAACTGATAAGCGTGGTTTGGTCCTGATACAAACGTATAATCCACATCATCAAATCCTTCAGCAAGTATCTACAAATGATTACGTATCCATGTTCAAAGAGCAAATGGATGAACGACATAACTATAAGTATCCACCAATATATAAGCTTGTAAAAATCACATTAAAACATAAAGATTATAATCGTGTAAATACGGGTGCTGACTGGCTAGCAAAATCACTAAGGCAAATATTTACAAAAAATGTATTGGGACCTGAATTTCCACCAATTTCAAGGATTCGTAATCAATATCATAAAAATGTATTGATTAAGATTCCGAACGGACAGTCCTTAGCAAAAACAAAGGAAGCTATTCTCAAGGTAAAGAATAGCTTCCATTCAGTGAAAGACTTTAAATCAATTAAAGTCGTGGTGAATGTAGATAATTATTAGCGAAACTCATTTTCATTGAAAATGTTAGTTAAGCTAATCAAGCTTTAGCCTGACTAAATATTATTTAGCGCATCTACAAGTAATGTCTTTTTGTTTCTACTTAGAGGTATTTCGTAGGCTCCAACTTCAACATTTTTACTGTTAAATCTGTCTACTTTATCTAAGTTAACAATATATGATTTGTGGATTCTTAAGAACTTACCTTCGGGTAATTCCTTTTCAAAAGCCTTCATAGTTGATAATACTACCAAGCTATTTTCTTCGGTTACTACTTTTACATAATCTCCAAGAGCTTCAATCCATTTAATATCTTTAATGTATACCTTACGTTTTTTAAGGTTACTCTTAACAAAGATGTGCTCACCATCAGTTTCATTAAAATCCATTTTGAGTTTATGCTGCTCAAGGGCTTTTTCAACTGCTTGGTTAAAACGTTCTTTAGTTAATGGTTTATGCAAGTAATCGGTAGCGTCGTAGTTAAACGCTTTAAATGCATATTCTGTTTTTCCTGTAACAAATACAATTTGGGGTTTGTTGTTAAGTACATCTAGAAGTTCGAAGCCATTTAGTACTGGCATTTCGATATCCAAGAATATAAGATCAACTTTATGGGTATTAAGTCCATTCTTAGTTTCTAGGGCACTACTGTATTCCGCTATTAGATTCAACGACGAATGATTCTCAATCAACTTTACGATTGACAAACGTTGTATCGCAGAATCATCTACTACTACACAGTTTAAAGTCATAACATTATCTTCTTTTAGGTTAAGATGGTACAATGATATAAAAATCTCGTTTAAAAACCAAAAAATACGACGAAATGTTGATATTTTTTCATTTCATCGACGAAATGCACAGTGTTTACGATATAAAAATAAAGATGCCATGCTATTGCAGATAATAGTATTAATATGTATTTTTGCAGCCATTTTTAACAATAAAAATAATTTTATGAATCATTACGAAACTGTTTTCATCTTGAATCCCGTTTTATCTGCAGACCAGATAAAGGAAACAGTTAAGAAGTATGAAGATTTTCTTACTTCTAAAGGCGCCAAGATGATAGCAAAAGAAGATTGGGGGCTAAAAAAGTTAGCGTATCCAATCCAGAACAAAAAAAGTGGCTTTTATCACTTATTAGAGTACACTGTAGATGGTGAGGTAATCAACCCACTAGAGGTAGAGTTTAGACGTGACGAGCGTTTTATGCGTTACTTAACAGTAAAACTGGACAAGCATGCAATTGCTTGGGCAGAAAGAAGAAGAAAAAGAGATAAGGCTAACGCAAAAGCAAAAGCATAATCATGGCAACATTACAACAACAAGCAAAAGGAAAGAAAGATGGTGAAGTAAGATATCTTACACCATTAAATATAGAGACGAATAAGGCAAAAAAATATTGCCGTTTCAAAAAGTCTGGGATTAAGTACATAGATTACAAAGATCCAGATTTCTTATTGAAATTCGTAAACGAGCAAGGTAAATTGTTACCAAGAAGGTTGACAGGAACATCTTTAAAATACCAAAGAAAGGTATCTGTTGCAGTAAAAAGAGCACGTCATTTGGCTTTAATGCCTTACGTGGCTGATTTAATGAAATAATTCTAACATAACTATGGAACTTATATTAAAACAAGACGTTGAGAATCTAGGATTCAAAGACGATATCGTTACTGTAAAGAACGGTTATGGAAGAAATTTTTTAATTCCTAGTGGTCATGCCGTGTTAGCAACTACTTCTGCAAAGAAAGTATTAGCTGAAACATTAAAGCAAAGAGCATTTAAGGAAAAGAAAATCGTTGATGATGCAAATAAAGTTGCTGACGCCATCAAAGAATTAGAAATTAAGATATCTGCAAAAACTGGTGCTGGTGATAAATTATTTGGTTCTGTAAACAACATTAATGTTGCAGAAGCTTTAGAAAAAGCTGGACAGTCAATAGATAAGAAGTATATTATGGTTCAAGGTGGAAATGTAAAGCGTTTAGGCAAGTACAACGCCGTAGTACGTTTGCATAGAGAGGTTACAGTTGACCTTCCTTTTGAAGTCGTAGCACAAAAATAATTATACTATAATAATTTTCTAAAGCCGTTTAGTTTATTTCTAAACGGCTTTTTTAGTGAAACACTATTTTGAAAATTTGCTAGGAAAAGCATTCAAAATAGATAGTTGAACTAATCCCGCTTTTACAGCGGGATATTTTGATTTAATTCACTGCTCTCAAAGTCGAGATAAATAAGAAATTTATATTTTCGTGGAATGAAAAAGATGCTATTTTTATCGCTATTATTTGTTTGTTTTTCTTGTAAAGAGAATAGCACTACCAAAAATGACATATCACTATTAGAAACGTTTAGATATATCAAAGACTCTAAACCAATAATCAGCGTGCATCGCGGCGGTAAATCCATTGCTGGATATCCTGAAAATTGCCTTGAAACTTTACAATATGTAAATAGTAAAATTCCAGCTATTTACGAGATAGACGTTGCCAAAACGAAAGATGATGTGTTGGTATTGATGCATGATGATAATCTAGAACGTACCACAACTGGACAAGGAAAATTGAATAGTTATACCTATTCGGAATTGAGTAATCTTAACCTTGTGGACGATTTTGGCGCAGCGACTGTATTTAGGATTCCAAAATTTAAGGATGTACTAATTTGGGCAAAAGAAAATGGTGTTGTTTTAACTATCGATATAAAACGTTCTGTAAATGTTAAGGATGTTATAGACGTGATTAGAGAGGTGAAAGCGGAACCGATTTCTATAATTATCACCTACGACTTAAAACAAGCCCAAAGAGCCTATAAATTGGCACCAGATTTATTGTTGTCTGTTACAGCGAGAAACGAAAAAGAATTAGATTGGTTGATTCATTCCAATATCCCTGCTGAGAATATGTTAGCCTTTACTGGTACACGTCAGTCCAACCCTGGGTTATATGAGAAGATTCATTCATACGGTATAAAATGTATACTAGGCACATTAGGAAATTTAGATAGACAAGCAAAGGCCAGAGGAAACCATTTATATAATGATTGGGTATCGAAAGGGATTGATGTCGTCGCAACTGATAGACCATTTGCAGTAGCTGAAGCTTTAAAATTGAAAAAGTAACAATGAAATATAGTAGACTAACTAAAGAACAGTTTGAAGAATTGCATCAAGAGTTCATCAACTTTTTGGCAACTCAGTCCATTACGGCAGATGAATGGGCAAACATAAAAGAGCATAAACCAGAAGTTGCTGAACAAGAATTAGATGTTTTTAGTGACTTAGTTTGGGAAGGTGTATTAACAAAGGCTAAGTTTATTGAGCATTTATCTCCGCAACAAATGCATTTATTTTCTCTGGAAGACAATCAAATACGATTAATTGCTCTTAAGTTGCAGAACGAACAAGACATTACCACAAAAGCGGGTTATCAATGGCTAAGAGATAATCTATTGTCTGATGATGTTGAAATATTTCAAGCTAATAAGGAATACTCAGAAGATAAGAATAGCGATATTTTCAAACTCATCCAACAAGGAGGTGTCATCACTAAAGGTGATTTGTTTAAGTATTTCGACAAGATTATTGGATAGTCTCTAATTTGACTAATAATTATTCATACCTGAGCGATTCAATTGGATCTAGCTTAGCTGCTTTACTAGCTGGGTAAGATCCAGAAACAACAGCAACAATAAATGTGATGGCAGTTGCCCATATCATGGCAGTCCATGGAGTTACAAAGTTAAAGTCTGCTAAAGATGAAACCGCATATCCAGTAAGCGTTCCTAAGGCGATACCTAGAATTCCTCCTAATTGCCCAATAATTATAGTCTCGATAAAAAACTGAAACGCAATCGTGCCGCGTTTAGCGCCAAGTGCTTTTCTCACACCAATTTCCCGCGTGCGTTCGGTGACTGAAACAAGCATCATATTAAGTAGAGCAATAGATGAACCAAAAATGGTAATAATACTAATTACCCAAGCTGCCATATATAAATATTGTGTGATAGAACCAATTCTATTTATTAAATCATCGCTACGTTCAAGTCCAAAGTCGTTCTCCTCAACGGGTGTTAATCCTCGTATATTTCGAAACGTCACAATGGCATCTTCCTGAGCGCCTTCCAACATATCCTTTTTTTCTGCCATAATACTAAGCGAGTAGTTTATGTTCGGATTTGTAAAAATGGAACGTGCGTTTTGGATTGGAATGATGACACGTAAATCTTGGTTATTACCAAATGTAGATCCTTTGGTTTCTAGCTCTCCAACCACTTTAAATTTTACACCTCTAATACTTATTATTTTGTCAATAGAGCGGTCGTTAGGGAATAAAGCTTTCCTTATATCTGCACCAATAACACATACATTGTTATTGTTTTTAATATCAAAGTAATTTAATTCTCTTCCCTCTTCAAGTTTAAGCCCCGAATTATTTATAAAATGCTCGTTTACCCCAATAACTCTAACTTCTGGATCTGTTTTCTCATTTTCATACTTTACTTCAGCAGATCGAGTACCCGTAAATGAAATAGATGTTCTTGTGTATGGAAAATTATATTTTTCCTCAAACTCCTTAACATTTGTATAACTAATAACAGGGTTTATTTTTTGGCGTTCCCCACCACCTCTTCTTCTGGTATTGAATTCATAACGCTGAATATTAAAGGTATTGGCACCCATTGACGAGAAATCACTAGAAATGGTATTCTCAAGTGCAGAAACAGCACTTAAAATGCCAACTAAAGCCCATATACCAATGGCAATAATCAATACGGTTAAAATGGTACGCAATAACTGACTTTTGATGCTATCAAAAGCAATACGGATATTCTCTCTTACTAATTTAAACATTAGTTTTTTGGATTGATATGATTGGTTATGCCAATAAGACTACTAAAACACAATAAAGTTACTATAAATTTGAAATAACTTTTAAAGTCGCTTCAAATTTTAAGATATTTGCCTAACAACTAAAAACACTGATGGCTCAAAAACCAAGCATACCAAAAGGAACAAGAGATTTCTCTCCAGAACAGGTCTTTAAACGCAACTATATTTTTAACATTATTAAAGATAGTTTTGAGCGTTTTGGGTTTCAGCCCATAGAGACGCCTAGTTTTGAGAAGTCGGAAACCCTTATGGGGAAGTATGGTGAGGAAGGAGATCGCTTGATTTTTAAGATTTTGAACTCTGGGGATTATTTTAAGGATGTTAGAGCAGATATCGTTGATGCTACAATAATCCATATTGCTTTTATTGATCTTTTTGAAACCTTGATTGATAAATGTAATAATAACTTAAAGGATTATGAAGGCATTTTAGATGTCAAATTAAATTTTTTTCATTTAGGAGAAATATCTGAAATAGAAAGTGAATTACTTCAAGACTTTTTTTTAGGTATTAAAAATGATTTTATCACTTTATTTGAAGAAAATAAAGACTTATCCGAAGAAGAGAGTAAAGAAAATATTATAAAGCTCAGAGATAATAAGTTTGTCTCTTTTTTCGGTATTTATATGAATGAATTTGACACTTTAAATTCATCAAAGGCAATAAAAAAAATCTCCGAAAAAGCACTTCGCTACGACCTAACAGTACCTTTTGCTAGATACGTAGTACAACACCAAAACGAGATTGAGTTTCCATTTAAACGTTACCAAATACAGCCAGTTTGGAGAGCAGACAGACCTCAGAAAGGACGTTTTAGAGAATTTTTTCAATGTGACGCGGATGTTGTGGGTAGCAAATCTCTTTGGCAAGAAGTAGAGTTTGTGCAGTTGTATGATACGGTGTTTAGCAATCTTGGTCTTAACGGTGTTACTATAAAAATTAATAACAGAAAAATACTCTCTGGAATTGCTGAGGTAATTGGAGCAAAAGACAAGTTGATAGATTTTACGGTTGCTTTAGATAAACTCGATAAGATAGGAGAGGAGAAGGTAAAAGAAGAAATGCTTGGCAAAGGCATTCCTCAAGAAGGTATTAATAAATTGCAGCCATTATTCAATTTAAAGGGCTCTTTTGAAGAACAAATTGAAGAATTAAAATCTATCCTTTCAACGTCTGAAGAAGGTGTTAAAGGCATTGAAGAATTAGAGTTTATAGATAAAGCTATAAATAGCTTAGAATTAAAATCAGCAAAGCTTCAACTAGATGTCACACTTGCTAGAGGACTCAACTATTATACGGGTGCTATTTTTGAAGTGTCTGCACCAGAAGGTGTTTCCATGGGTTCTATTGGAGGAGGAGGTCGATATGATGACTTAACAGGTATTTTTGGGATGAAAGATGTGAGTGGTGTTGGTATTAGTTTTGGACTAGATCGTATCTATTTGGTTTTGGAAGAGCTTGGATTATTCCCAAAAGCAGCAATGAAAAATACCAAGGTTTTGTTTATTAATTTTGGAGATAAAGAAGCACTATTTTGCTTAAAAGCTATCAAGCAACTTCGCGAATCTGGTATTAAAGCTGAATTATATCCTGACAATGCTAAAATGAAAAAACAAATGAATTATGCAAACAAACGTAAAATTCCATTTGTAGTTTTAGTAGGCGAGGAGGAACTTAATAATGATGAGTTTACTCTTAAGAATATGGCCACTGGAGAGCAAGAAAAATTGACTCTAAATTCGCTCATTTCCACTGTAAAAAAATAAAAGCCCTGACATTTATCGTCAGAGCTTTATTTTAAAGTCTAGGTAAAATCTGCTTATGATTTGGGGATTACTTAACTAGAACTTTCTTCGAGATTGTCCCAATCTCTGCATTACAACTTAATAATGTACGTCCCCGTACTTAAGTTGTGTACTTTAAATTTCGTTTTTAATTGGTTAAGTTAAAAGCCTTCATTTTTAAAAAGCCCCTCCCGATAGCTATCGGGATTCAGGGCTTTATACCTTAGTTAAATTATACTAGATTTGGGGATTGTTATTTAACTAAGACTTTTTTAGATACTTTTCCTAACGCTGTATTCAGTTTTATTATATAAGTTCCCGAACTTAGATTAGTTACTTTTATCTGTGTTATACTATCATTTGGTACTTCATCAAACGTTTGTATAGATTGACCAAGAATATTAAAAATTTCTAAGCTTTCTATTTGAATTGATGTTGGGTTTAAAATAACTATGTGCTTTTCTTCATTTGCATAATGTACTTCAAACTTATCAGACAGTGTCGGGTCATCAGTTCCTAGAGTAGGGTCAATATCATTTCTAAACACAATATTGAACCGGTCTAAGTATTCTCCTGCTGCTAAGTAAACTTGATAATTACTTATTCTCAGGTCATGAAATACATTTAAGACATTATCATGAACATAAATCTCTACATCATCACCAACATTTTCTAGTTTATCGATTGTTATTTCATTCATACCCTCATCTCTTGTATGTAATCCAAGAGGAACAACAGTAGAAACTTCTACTTGATTTGTACCTTGGATAACGTATTTATCATTATCTATCATCCAATACATATCGTCTATCTGGTCTTCTTTTCTAATACCATCATAACCCCAATCTACACCAGAAGAGGCGTTATCGTCCACAGTTAATAAAAGCTGTCTGTGTATCTCATTAACAGAATTGAATCCGATTCTGAACTTCATACGCTCATCAGTTTCTTGTATGGTTGCTCTTTGAGCATTAGCACTTCTTACAAATACAGAAGATGCACTGGCTTCCGTAACGAAAGCTCTTTGGTCATTCTCGAAGTTTATTGTTCCGTTTGAATTACCAGCCACAAAGAAACCTTGTGCAACAGGAATATATTGACCTGGTAATTTTGTTGGAGCTCCTCCTGTACCAACATCTGGGTCGTTAGTACCATAGGATGCTGCACCTGTACCGCCAGAATAGTTGTATTGTGCATAACCACCTTGGTATTCTCTTAATAAATGTGATCCTCCTCCCCAATGCTCCCAGAAGTATAAAGTACCTCCAGTAAGTGGGTTGTCATTTAGGAATTCATGAGCGTCTATAGCTGATGGATAAGGGTTTCCGACCAAATAATCGTTACCTGCATTAATGGTTAAGCTGATATCAGCGTTATTAGGCTTCCCTGTAAATACATAGTTCTGAGGTGCAAGAATAGTTCCTGTTCCAGGACCTTTTAGGGTAAATCCTTCACCTACTTCAATTGTTCCAGTACTCCTAACATGCTGCCAGAAAGAATAATCTGTTGCATCGTTACCAGTTTGGTTTGCAAATTTCCAAATCCAATAGTCTGCTACTCCTATTGGAGCTGCATTACCATTAAAACCAGTAGTTAAGAAGTTTAATGTTCCTGGAGCAGCTGGCGTTGTACCATCTCTCATCATGCTAGGAACTGTATAATCTTGGTTATTAGCACTAGTATTTATAGTTCCCACTGGTGATGACCAGTAGTTATAAGTATAGGTGTCTGAGGTTCCTTGTTGATCTCTTTCTAAACTTCCAGAACTTGTAACGTCTAATTCACTATCGTCTATCTGAATTAGTTGAGATTCTCCTTCAAGGTCAATTAAACCATCTAAGTTTAAATAATGGGATATTGTTAATCCATTATCTCCAGTAATGGTTAACTCATTAGCATCTACCATTAATCCTAGAACTTGTCTGTTATTTCCATTTCCAGCTGGTAGAGATGAATTGTCCATGGAAATGTTGTGTAACGTCTGTACAATATTCCAATCTACTGTAACTGTATTGTCTACTAGTGATGCACTTCCAGGTATATAATGTAAAGAGCCATTAACCCATGTGCCATTAGTATCCCAACTGCCATTAGCTTCAGTTATGTATGGTAATGGAGCTGTTTGCTGCTCAATATTAAAGTTGTTAGGGACTACCAGACTACCTCTGTTGTTATTGTCCGAGACATCGTTAAGGTGCGTTCCCAAGTACGAGTTCATATCGTAGTAAGCTAATAAATCTGACCAAGTTCTTGAGTTAATATCGTTTTTTGCAATTGTTGTAGGTATCACAACACCTTCGACAAAACCTGAGCCAGAGCGTTCAATCTCTTGGTTCATGATATAGCGAATTTCGGTTAAGCTAAGTGTATTATCCCAAACCCTTACTTCGTCAATATCTCCATCAAAATAATCATAAATTATATTCTTGCTTTGGTAAACTGCACCTAAGGTGAAACTTTCGCTTGTTGCAACTGGCGTGTTCATCGAATCGGTTTCGTCTAATACACCATCGATATATAGATTAGCGGTAGAGCCATCAAAAGTAACAGCTACATGGTGCCAAACATTATCATTTATGGCTGTGTTAGATCTTATTCTATTAGTAGCGCCATTGCCAACATTAAACTCTATTCTATTGTTGTTTAGCACTGCAAACTGATATCCACCCAATAATCCTTTTTTAGCAACAATGGTTTTGTTACTGTTAAAAGCATTGGAGCCAGTGGTACGCACCCAAGCAGATATGCTAAAGTCTCCAGTTAAATTGATACCGTTCCCTATAAGAGTAAAGTCATTAACTCCATCAAAGGATGAATGACGAGGTTCAACTGTTTCGTGAGCAACACCTAAAGTAAAGAATTTAGTATTGTCAAAATCATAAGTTATTTCTTGAGTTGCTGCACCATTAAATGTACCAGGATTTAAAAAGACGGTTTCTACATTTGTTGTGAAATTAGCATCATCGGCTACCACCATAACATAGGCATCATTACCTGCTAATGCTGGTAAACCTGTTAGATCAGATTGGAGGACAGATATTTTTACTGTAGGCACATCACCTCCAGATTCGACTATTTTCCATGTTCTTTGTGTACGTTGTGTAATAGTAGTGGTTGTGGTTGGACCAAGTAATATTACAATATCCGAAGATGCTGGAGCAGTGGCCATGCTGTTGCCGTCATGTCCCCAAATAAGGTAATCTCTATTGGCATTAAAATTATTACTATTCGTATTATTTGTCAAAGCTACATCACCGAGTCCGATGCTTATAACAGCTGTTGGGTTGACACTTTTAGATTGTTTTTGTATCAACTCAGAAGCATCATCTCTGGCGATTCCTGCAATATCATGGTTGTAGCCAGCATTAGCAGAAGCATTCCAAATAGTATTACCACTAGCTTCTACGTAATTTTGACTGGTACCGTTAACTCCTAATGTAATACCGTATTTAAGCGCTAAATAGGATTCTATTCTATTACGCTCAGTAACATTATTTTTTCTGGTTGAATACGTTATTATTTCTGCAATTCTTGCATCAGTACTAGCCTCGTATCCTTCTGTTCTTCCTATCCAATATTTTGAATTACTTACATTAGAAAAGTCAGGTATATCACTTTGTGCAGTTTCAATATCTAGTGCGTTTACATATAATTCTTGCTGTGTAACCCCAGAATTATTACGAGCATTTATTATCATTGGTCCACTATATGAAGCACCTACAGAATTGTCCGTAACTCCATACCCATTTCCAACCCCTCCTGTTGTGCCTACAGCAAAAGTTAAAGCTTCATTGTTAAACCTAGCCGTATAATATCCGAAGCCTATTCCAGTGGCATCTTCTTCATTAATTGATGGGTTTTCATCTCCGCAAAAGAGATCCATGTAGCCAAAAGTACTATTTGCTGTTACATCTGGTATTAGCACAATAAACATATCTTGTGTATAGAAGCCTCCAGCACCTTCCATGAACTCAGTTGATGTATCATCATAAGAATAATCAGGGTCAGCTGGAGCATTTGTGTTGTTATCAAAATCAACAACAGGGTTAAAATTCAGGTTGTAATTTATATTATCCCTCCATGTTGGCTCTTGCCCTACTGTGTTTATGGTAGCATCATTAGAAAATGCTTGGTCTGACCATAATGATAAAGCTTGGCCATCTGTTGCTCCAGCACCATCATTTGCTTTTAACCATAGTTGAAAGTCATTACTTATCCCACCAGGGGCAATGGTAATAGAGTTTACACCAGTACCTTGAATGTTGAATCTATATGGACTTTCATCTGAGTCATCACTTAAAATAGTAACTGTGGCAGTTCTTAATCCTAAACCTAAAGGAGTAAAAGTAATATTGAAATTAGTACTCGATGATGTTAAAATAGGGTTAGCTGGTGCGGTAGTTACTACAAATTCTGCAGCATTAGCTCCAGTAATAGTGACGTATGGTGCAATTCCTGCCAAATTCAAGTTTAAGGAACCTAAGTTATTTATAGTAAAAACGTTTGTTTCAGAGTTGGTTAGTACAACGTTTCCAAATTCAGTATTGTCATTATAAACTGGAGTAGTATCTCCGTTAACTATTTCAAATCCATTTCCAGCGACTTCAATTTCTGGTGCAGAACCAGTACCATTGCCTTGTATATCAAAAGTATAAGGGTTTTCATCAGAATCATTATTAGCTATAGTTACCGTAGCAGTTCTTATGCCTAAAGCAGTTGGGGCAAAAGTAATACTAAAACTAGTACTGCCCGAGGCAGCTATTGGCGTTGTCGGATTTGTAGTAAGTGTAAACTCTGCTGCGTGTGTACCACTAATGACAACATAAGGTGCAGGACCTGTTAAATTCAGGTTTCCACCTGCTGTATTTAGTATAGTAAAAACATTTGTTGTTGTACCAAAACCTATCACATTATTACCAAAATCTGTATCATCAGCAACTGCAGGTGTGGTATCCCCATTTGCAATGGATGTACCGTTTCCTGTAATATCTATTTCGGGTATTGTTGTTGTTCCTGTTCCTTGTATACTAAAATTATAAGGGTTTTCATCAGAATCGTCGTTAGCTATGCTTACAGTTGCTGTTCTTAAACCAACAGCACTTGGATTAAATGTAATTTGAAAAGTAGTATTTCCTGCTGATGCTATAGAATTTGCTGGGATAGCTGTAACTGTAAAGTCAGCTGCATGAGTTCCTCCAATCACAGCATATGGAGAGACATCAGTTAAATTAAGTGTAGCTGGTCCAGTATTTTCTATAGTAAACGTATGAACTACTGTACCTACTATGAAGTCAGTACTTCCAAATTCTGTATCATCAAGAACAGAAGGTGTAGTATCACCATCAGCTATGGATGTTGCGTTACCGATTACATCTATTTCAGGAAGAGGTGTACTATCAACTAAGGAGACACCATCAATAGCCATATCACTTCTATAGCCATTACCAGTAGTGCCATGAAAACGTAATTTTATTGTCTGCCCTACGTACGCTCCTAAATTTATAGTTGCTGACAGCCAAGGAGAGGTTTCTGGAGAATTTTGTTGACCTGTTCTAGTCCAACCAATGTCGGTGTAGGATATACCAAAATCTGTACTTATTTGTACTTTTAGAGTCCCCATATCAGCACCATACATATGATAACTGAAATTGAAATCTGGATTAGATAAACTAGTTAAATCAAAACATGGGCTATTTAAAAAAGCTTCGGCATTAGAGCCTATTGAGCCTCCACCAAATGAAGAGGCTTCAGTATACAAATAGTATGTGCCTTCAGTAGCTGCACTAGGTCCTGTTGTACCAGATGGAGTGCCAAAAGCATCAACCAACCAATCACCATCATCTGTTGTATCTTGAGTCCATGCACCGATACCGCCTGAACCTCCACCTTCAAATCCTTCGTTGTATGGAAATGTGGTTACGGTTGAGGCACATAAATCTATTAAACTAGCATTATCAATAGACATATCACTCTGGTAACCATTACCAGTAGTACCATGAAAACGTAATTTTATAGTGAGGCCAGAATATACACTCAAATCAATTGTAGCATTAAGCCATGGTGATGATTCTGGTGAATTTTGTTGCCCTGTTCGTGTCCAACCTGTATCAGTCCATGATGCTCCATTATCTGTACTTACTTGTATTTTTAAAGTTCCCATATTGGAACCGTACATGTGATAATCAAAATTAAAGACAGGGTTATTAATACCAGTCAAATCAAAACAAGGACTATTTAAAAAAGCAGTCATGTTTGGATATCCAGTTCCACTACCAGATGCTTCAGTAAATAGGTAGTAGCTTAAGTTACTTGCTACGAGTGGACCTGTACCACCCGAGGGGGTTTGCCCAGTTCTTGATAACCAATTTAGATTGTCACCTGCATCTTGTATCCAAGCACCAATACCTCCTGAACCAGCACCTTCGAAGCTTTCAGAATACGGGTAAGTAGTTATCGTTGTAACACAGGTTTGTGCTTGTGATGTAGAAGGGAATAATACGGTAATTATTAGAGCAATAAAAATTGCTCTAAATAGAGTAATAGTTTTCATAAGCAGTTAAATTCAAGTTTGGGACTAATGAATTTTTGTCTTTTTGAGACGCTCAAATATAGGTTGCATACCCATGAAATGCAAAATTATTCGATAAACGGCATCTTAATATTTTTAAATATCTGTTTTTCAATAGTTTAAAGTAATTATCTTTTAATTCAATTGGTAGAGATACTATTGAAATGATTGGTAATTAATCTAAAAATAAAAGAGCTGTACTCTGAAAGTACAGCTCTTTTTTGTAGCGAGAGGGGGGCACGATCCCCCGACCTCCGGGTTATGAATCCGACGCTCTAACCAACTGAGCTACCTCGCCGTTTTTGATGGCTGCAAATATAAAAACAAAATAGGGGAGTGCAAAAAAAACCCGAGTTATATTTAACTCGGGTTTTACTTTTATAATTAGTTATTAGTTAAGCTTTTTAATTGATATGTTAGATGCATTACCTACGGTACTAATAGTTCCGTTGCCAGAAGTTATTCTAGCCCATACACCCATCACGTCACCGGCATTTAATTGGAGTAGCATAGTTTTAGATGCAGTGCCTCTTCCTTCAGAATTATTTCTGTGATAACTATATGACAATGAACCTGGAACAATGAAGAAGTTTTCTCCAATCAACGTTTCCACTTCCGTTCTTGCATTGTTATTTCCAGATGTATTCTCAAATGATACAGTATAAGTAAATTCATAAAGACCATCTTCAGGAATAGTAACCAATTCATTATTTATTCCAAAACCAGTAGTGTTAATACTATTTACGTTGAATAGGATTCTTGTATAACCAGTTGTGATATTTCTACCGCCATTTGAATCATATGAGTGGAAGAACCTACCAGCTAAATAAGCACCACCATCAGTACCTACAGAAATTCTATTGTTAGCGTCACCACTCACAACGTTTGCAGTTTGAGTTGTAGAACTCTCATTGACATATTCTATAATACCCGTTGTTGTGTTTTGGCTTAGGTTAGTAATTACACCATTGTCTGAGCCTGGAGGTCCTTGAGGACCAGTTAAGTCAGATGTGGTAAACGTAGTTCCATTAGTATAAGTTATAGTAAAAGTACCGTTTCCATTGTCAACAGTAGTACTAATGCCATTACCATCGGCTCCAGCAGGACCTTGCGGACCAACCTCACCTTGAATACCTTGAGCACCATCGGCTCCAGCAGGACCTTGCGGGCCAATCTCACCTTGTAATCCTTGTTCCCCTTGTGGACCAGTTGCTCCAACTTCACCTTGGATACCTTGCTCACCTTGAGGACCAGCAGGACCAGCTTCACCTTGTAATCCTTGTTCACCCTGAGGACCGGTTGCTCCAGTTTCACCTTGTAATCCTTGCTCACCTTGAGAACCAGTAGCACCAGTTTCCCCTTGAATACCTTGTTCACCTTGAGGACCAGTTGCTCCAGTTTCACCTTGAACACCTTGCTCTCCTTGAGGGCCAGTTGCTCCAGTTTCACCTTGTAATCCTTGTTCTCCTTGCGGGCCAGTTGCACCAGTTTCTCCTTGAATACCTTG
>CALDUJ010000144.1 GCA_937923735.1 uncultured Flavobacteriaceae bacterium
AATTACTAAAAAACAACATATCGCAAATTCTGGTACATATCCTTTTTTGGTTATTGTTCATCTTCGTGTCCTTGTTTCTTTTTTCGGATTATTATTGGGCTGAAAATCCATTTCTACAATACCTATCTATTCTGGTTACCATTGTTTACATAAATAACATTGTGTTATTACCCTTTTTCATCAGAAAGAAATGGTATCTACTCTACGTTTTTGTGTTTGCAGCGATTTCTTTTTTAGCAACGGAATTGTATTGTAATGTCTTTGCGCAATGTGGTTGTTCCATCATGAAATGTTTAAGTGATTATTTATGGCAGACCTTAGTACCCTTGATTTTCTTTTCGTTTATATGGATGCTTTATCGTTTTATTGATAAACAAAAGGAAGTCGACATCATTAAAAAAGAGCATACAGAAATGGAGCTTAAATTCTTGAAGTCGCAAATAAATCCGCACGTGTTATTCAATAATTTGAATACGATATATTCTTATTCCATTGAAAAACCAGAAGAAACGCCTGACCTTATTTTGATGCTTTCAGATAATTTAAAACATGTCTTATACGAAAGTAATTCTGAAACCATCTCACTCGAAAAAGAAATTCAGTTTATAGATAATTACATCAAATTTCAACGTATAAGAACCGAAGGTGTTAAACAGATTTTTTATAGTACCGAAATAGATTCGTATCAACATCAGATTGCACCTTTACTTCTGATAACTATAATTGAAAATGCTTTTAAACATAGCACCCTTAACAGTGATATAACCATATCCATAAATGTGCAAAATGGCCTTTTAGAGTGTACTTGTAAAAATGACTACGACAAAAATGACGTAACCGAAGCTAATTTTAAAGTTGGGTTACAAAACTTAAAGAAACGTCTAGAATTAATTTATAAAAACAATTTTGAATTCAACATTACTAAAAATGATATGTTTAAAGTATATCTTAAATTAGATTTATGATTAACTGTATCATCATAGAAGACGAAATACCTGCCCAAAAAATTCTAAAAAATTATTTGAATAAACTCCCAAACATTGAATTAAAAGGAGTCTTTAACGCTGCTCTTGAAGCAAATGCATTTTTAAATGATAGTACTGTTGATATTGTTTTTTTGGATATCAATCTCCCTGATATTTCTGGAATAGATTTTATAAAAACCATTAAAAATCCACCAGCTATTATTATGACTACAGCATACCCAGATTATGCAGTAAGCAGTTTTGAACTCGATACTATTGTAGATTATTTAGTGAAACCCTTTTCTTTCGACCGCTTTCTAAAAGCCATCAATAAAGCAAAACGAATTTCAGTAAATACTGATGAAGTTACTTCTGATGCATCTGACGAAACCATTTTCTTAAACGTTGATAAAACCTTGCACAAAATCATTGTTAACGATATCCTTCATGTAGAATCTGATAGGAATTATATAACAATAGTTTCTAAAAACAAGAAGCTCACGTACATAGATTCACTCAAAAATTGGAAAGAACGACTTCCCGAGAATACATTTATACAAGTGCATAAATCCTTTATCGTTAATTCAAATTTTGTAGAAAAAATATCAGGCAACGCGCTTTACTTAAGAGATAATCGCATACCTATCGGAAGGACTTATAAACAGGATTTATTAAAAAAACTGAAGATTGTTTAGTTGTAAAAGTCATTATCTTTAGGTCATGCAACACCAATCCAAACTCCCAAACGTCGACACATCCATTTTCTCGGTGATGAGCGCTTTGGCAAATAAGCACAATGCCATTAACTTATCTCAAGGGTTCCCCAATTTTAAAAGCGACCAAAAACTAATTGATTTAGTTAGTAAAGCGATGAATTCTGGACATAATCAATACGCACCAATGCCAGGTGTTTTAAAATTGAGAGATGTTATTTCGAAGAAGTTTGATTTTCTGTATAAATCGACTTATCATCCAGAATCTGAAATAACGGTCACTGCTGGTGCTACGCAAGCTATATATACAGCTATCGCAGCATTTGTAAAACAAGATGATGAAGTCATTATTTTTCGTCCAGCTTACGACTCTTATGAACCTGCTATCAAAGTTCATGGAGGAAAAGTAATTTCGGTGCAATTAGAAGCCCCAAATTATACTGTGAATTGGGAAGAAGTAAATCAAAAGATTTCCCCTAAAACAAAAATGGTTATCGTCAACACGCCTCAGAATCCGAGCGGTACGATTTTTTCTGAATCGGATATGATTAAATTTCAAGAGATAACAAAGGGAACAAATATAATAGTATTGAGCGATGAAGTTTATGAACATATTGTTTTTGATGGAGCCAAACACCAAAGCGTGTGTTTGTTTCCGGATTTAAAATCGAGAAGTATTATTACGGCGTCTTTCGGGAAAACATTCCATAATACAGGTTGGAAAATAGGATATGCCTCTGCTCCAAAAAGCTTGATGGAAGAATTCAGAAAAGTACATCAGTTTAATGTGTTTAGCGTCAATCACCCTATACAAGAGGCTTTAGCAGAATACCTGATAGAACCAAGACATTATACAGAACTGTCAGACTTTTTCAAAAATAAGCGTGATTTGTTTCTGAATCTTATCAAAGATTCAAGATTTAATTATCAGCCTTCAAAAGGCACCTATTTTCAAGTGCTTGATTACTCAGATATTACTAGTGAGTATGATGTAGAGTTCGCCAAGAGATTAACTATCGAACATGGGCTAGCTTCAATTCCGTTATCGGTATTTAACGACAATAATTTGGACAACAACGTACTGCGTTTCTGTTTTGCCAAAACTGATGACACCTTAAAACGAGCTGCTGATATACTTTGTTCTATTTAATGTAACTTTATAATTATTAAATCTCTTATTATGAATCTTATTAAAGCACTCCCTTTTCTCTTATTTTTTTTCACAATAATTGCTAATGCACAGCATGTAGAAAAGGATGGCAAAAAATATACTTTAGAAAATGATAAAATCATGCTTAATGGCGAGGATGTAACTGATACTTTTTCTCAAAAAGAAAGAGAAGAAATGTTGCAAAAACTTAATGTTGTTACGAATGAAATGAAATTGAAAGAAAAAGAGCAAAAAGAGACAGAAAAGAACGAAAAAGCACTAAAAAAGAGTGAAAGACGTCATAAAAAAGCTGAAAAGAAGCAAAAACAAGCAGAAAAAGAACTGAAGAAAAAAGAGAAAATACAAAAGAGTTATGATAACGCACAAAAAAATCTTGAGAAAGCCCAAAAGAAGTTTGACAAACTAAAAAAGAAAGGCAAACTATCTCCAGAAGATGAAAGAAAATGGGCAGAGAAAATTGAAAAATTAAACGAAAGATTTAACAAGGCGGAGAAAAAACTAAAGAGAAGTTAAGTAAATGATGCAAAAACATCTTACTATTGCCATAATACAATCTAACTTAGTGTGGGAAAATCCCATACAAAATCGACTTGATTTCTATCGTAAATTAAGTGATATAAAAGATTCTATTGACCTGATTATCTTGCCAGAAATGTTTACAACCGGTTTCACTATGAATCCCAATATTGTTTCAGAAAATATGCAGGGTAACACAATAGAATGGATGAAACAAATCGCAAAAGAAAAAAAAGCTGCTTTGACTGGAAGCATTGTTATTTCTGAAAATAATGAGTACTACAATCGACTCCTTTTTGTTGAGCCTTCTGGAAAAATTCACTACTATGACAAACGCCATACATTTACTCTGGCTGGAGAACATTTAGTATATACTGCTGGGAAGAAGCATACGATTATCAACTATAAAGGTTGGAAAATTAATCCGTTGATTTGCTACGATTTACGCTTCCCTGTTTGGGCAAGAAACACTCAAGATTACGACCTCTTATTCTATGTTGCTAATTGGCCAAAACCAAGAATAGCAGCTTGGGATGCTTTATTAAAAGCAAGAGCAATCGAAAATATGAGTTACTGTATTGGTGTAAATCGTGTAGGGTTAGATGCAAATAATCTAGAATATCCTGGACATTCTGTGGTATATGATTTATTCGGAAACGTTGTTGAAACTTGTGAGGACGATAAAGAAGATATAACTATTGCTACATTATCAAAAGACCATCTAAAAAACTATAGACAGAAATTACAATTCCTTAATGATAGAGATTCGTTTACTTTAATGTAAACGTGTAAATTTCATCCCAATTTGAACGAATATCTAACTCTTCTGGATAATAACTAATGCGTTCGGGCTGGATTTTCTTTAGATAATTACCCGTATCCCATTTACCATTCTTATTAGTATCGAATATAACACGTAGATTAAACTTCCCTGGGTTTAAACTCTCAAAATCGACAGGTTCTGGCTTCTCAGAATACTTTTCTACCACAACATCTCCTTTGGAATTCGTTAATTGTATAATGATTGGATACTCCGCATTATATATGTTAACCCTAGCGTTTCCAAAATCAGAATTTTTCTTAGTTCTAAAGCTATATTGAAGTGTATCTTTATTAGTATTCTCGAATAAGTCGGTCAAAGCTCCCGGTAACAACTCCATTCTGTAGTTATCATCTTCTTTCTTTTCGAAATCAAAAACATAACGGTTTTGCATTGAATCTAAACGCGTTTTAAAATCCACTTTTAACGAGTCCTTATCCATCAAGGATATTTTTTCTAAATCGATTGCTTTAAAAGGAACCGAGCCCTCCAACTCTACTACTTCATCTAATTTTAAATTTGACCTTACAGTTCTAAGGGTAAGCGTGTCTTTCTCCATGTCCCTTAAATTAACATACATGGAGTCTTGATATGTTTTGTTTTTAACTGAAAACAATAGTGAATCGGCTTCAATTTTCGGAGCATACCAATAATATAAAGTGTCAGCTTGAGTGTCTTTTGTAACTCGCTTTAAAAACCCATCGGGAGTTTCGGAATGAAGGTTAATTTTAAGCTTTTCTGCATTGCCTTCATAAGCAAATGCTATTTTATTTCCAGCAACTTGTTTTGGTCTAATCACTTTAAAATCAGCTTCTTCTTTGAATAATTTAAGATCGAAAGATGCCTCCGTAGGAATTGTAATTAGCTCTTCTTTAAATGCTATTCTATCTGTTTTTTGCTCGTACTTATTACTATTGTTTCCATCCTTTAGAGCAATCAGTAAATACTTTCCAGCCTTAAGATTTTCAAGTTTATAGGTTGTTGTGCTATCTAATGTATTAGTGATGTATTTTGGAGTTTCCTTATAAATAACTGAATCTGTAAATGTTGAGTCCACCTCATAAAGCATTACCGAAATAAAATCATCTGGTTCACGCTTTTCGGCATCAAGAATATTGCCTCCTACACTCAAGGAATCAATATAATCTCCTGTAGAAAATACATATCTATAAAACGAATAAGGGTTCTCTTCGTTATTGTCGACTATACTCTGCCCAAAATTAAATGCATATGTTGTATTTGGTTGTAAAGTATCGTAAATCTTTATTCTAATCTCCTTACTTGCCCCTCCCAAAGGTGTTATTTCAGGTTGCGTTTTCATCGGAGGTGATATAATTAATTGTTTTTGAACATCTTTTATCTTAATGTATTCATTAAAGTTGATTCTAATCTCATCTTCAGTAAAATTAATAGAGAAGTTCTCAGGAGATTCCTTAGTAATTTCTGGAGGTTCAATGTCTTTTTCGCCTCCAGTTATACTTCCTCTATTTGCACAAGTAGATAGGATAATGCAAATGGCAATTCCAGAAATAATATTTGAGACTGATTTATTCATGTATTCCTATTGATAACAAGCACAAATTAACAACTTATTTATGTGTAACGAAACTATTTTTATGCAATTGCCATAGTTGCAACACTTAACTTATTATTATGAGTTTTAGTAAGTATATTGGCACAAGCCTCAATAGTCGCTCCAGTAGTAATAATGTCGTCAACTAACAATATATGTTTGCCTTCCAACCGTTCTTCATTCTGAACAGTAAAAATGCCATCTTTCTGTAGCCAACGAGATTCACGATTTTTAAAAACTTGAGTCTTGGTGGCAGATGTTTTTACTAAGACATTGTCTTCGTAATCAGCATTTATTGCTTTGGCAATACGCTGACCAAATTTGGCCACTTGATTATACCCTCTTTTTTTAAGCTTGGTTTTGTGCAATGGCACGGGGATGACTAAATCAATCTCATTATAGGCTTTAATCGTTGCTAACTCCTCTCCTAACCAATCTCCAAGTAATTCACCAATATTTTCATGACCGCGATATTTTAGGTTATGCATTAATTGCTGAACAATTCCCTTTTTATGAAATCGTAATAATGCTGTTGCATTTTCTATTTCAACTCTACCATAAAATACTTTCTTAACATAATCCGAATTGTCAAAATGAAAATTAGTAACTGGTAAATCATGCCTACAATCAATACATATTTGTAAACTCTTATCAGATAAATAACTATTGCACGCCATACAAACTGGCGGAAAAAATAGGTCGATAATTGGGTTGATAAGTTTCATTTGTGTAAATAAATATACGATTAACCTTACTATTCTTATAGATTTTTACTCCACACTTTATCGAATAATTATGTGCTAATCATAAATTCAACAAATTTATAATCGCTTCATCGATTAAAAATCATGACACGTTATATTATTTATAGTTTAGCTCAAAATTCATTGCAGAATTAATGGTTGTCAACCCTCAGACATTTAACTATAGGTTAGTCATTGGTGCTTTAATAGTTGCCATGCTAGGCCTAGGTGCTTATAGCTTCTCCAGCTATAATGAACTTAAAGAACAAAAAGAGTTCCTAATTCAGGAAAAGAAAATCGTAGAAAACGAGCTTTCAAAAATTATCATAAGGTATGACGAATTGATGTCTGAAAATGAAGATCTAGAGGAAGAACTGACTATCGCTAAAGAAAAAACTCTTAAGATGTTGGATTCTCTAAAAGTGCAAGAAGCCACAGTCCATATTATCTCAAAATACAGAAAACAAATTGTCACTTTACAAGAAGAGCGCAACAATTTTATGGCAATGGCCTCGTCTCTCAAGCAAGAGAATAAAAAGCTGCAGCATGATAGAAAATCGGTCACAAGGCGTTTAATTGAACAAACAGATGTTAATAATGAATTATCCGAAAAGAATATGCTATTAGCTGAAAACCTTAAAAAAGGCTCCATCATAACGGCCAACTCATTTGACGCAAAGGCTTATAAAATGCGTGCTTCTGGCAAAGAAATAGAAACCGATAAAGCTAAGCGAACAGACATCATGGAAATTTGCTTTACGCTTGCGGAAAACTCATTAGCCGAAAAAGGGGATAAAGATTTATACATTCAGATTCTTAATCCAAGCAGTAATGTTATAGGAGAGAAACTATCCGAGAATTTTGGCGATTACACCTTAGTCTACAGTACAAAAGAAACCGTGTTTTATGATAAGGAAGTTCTAGATATTTGCATTAAAACAAAAGCTGGAACCGATGAAAAAGTATTTAAAAAAGGAACTTATTTCGTGAATGTTTTTCATGATGAGAAGAAGCTTGGTAGTACCCAAATAAATTTAAACTAGATTATAGCATTTAATATATAAGGAAACCGTTCATTTTTATGAACGGTTTTTTATTTTTGCAGCATGGCGAATCAAGATGATACATTTAAAAAAGTAATAGCCCATGCTAAAGAGTATGGCTATATATTTCAGAGTAGTGAGATTTACGATGGATTAAGTGCTGTTTACGATTATGGGCAGAATGGAGCAGAGCTAAAAAAGAACATAAGAGATTACTGGTGGAAAAGCATGGTGCAAATGCATCAAAACATTGTTGGTATTGACGCGGCTATCTTTATGCACCCAACAACTTGGAAAGCCTCTGGGCACGTGGACGCCTTTAACGACCCTTTGATTGACAATAAGGATTCTAAAAAAAGATACAGAGCTGATGTTTTAGTTGAAGATTATAGAGAAAAAATTCAGCAAAAAATAGATAAAGATATTACTAAGGCTAAAAAACGTTTTGGTGATGCTTTTAATGAGAATGAATTTGTAACAACAAACCCTAATGTACTTCGTCGACAGAAACAAATAGACGAAATAACAGTTGAATTAACCAGAGTTCAAGAAGAAAATGACCTAGAAGGTTTTAAGCAACTCATTGTAGATTTAGAAATTGTTTGCCCAGTTTCTGGTAGTAAGAACTGGACAGATGTGAGGCAGTTCAACCTAATGTTCGGCACTAAACTTGGAGCTTCCGCAGATTCAGCAATGGATTTATATCTAAGACCAGAAACAGCTCAAGGTATTTTTGTAAATTTCTTAAATGTTCAAAAGACTGGACGTATGAAAATCCCGTTTGGAATTGCCCAAACTGGAAAAGCCTTTAGAAACGAAATCGTTGCCCGTCAATTCATTTTTAGAATGCGTGAGTTCGAACAAATGGAAATGCAATTTTTCGTAAAGCCTGGCGAGGAACTGAAATGGTATGAATACTGGAAAGAAACCCGTTTAAAATGGCATATGTCTTTAGGTATGGGAGAAGAAAATTACCGCTTCCATGACCATGATAAATTAGCACATTATGCCAATGCAGCTGCAGATATAGAATTTAATTTTCCGTTTGGTTTCAAAGAGCTAGAAGGAATACACTCTAGAACTGATTTTGATTTAAAAGCTCACGAAGAGTATTCAGGTAAAAAACTAAAATTCTTCGACCCTCAACTTAATGAAAGCTACGTGCCTTATGTTGTGGAAACATCAATTGGCTTAGACCGTATGTTTTTAGCTGTTTTCTCAAAATCTTTACAAGAAGAAACATTGGATGACGGAAGTACACGAACAGTATTAAAACTTCCGAACATTCTAGCGCCAATAAAAGTAGCGGTATTCCCGTTGGTTAAAAAAGATGGTCTTCCAGACATTGCGCAACAAATCATTGATGACTTAAAGTGGGAACATACGGTATTATACGATGAAAAAGATGCTGTAGGTAAGCGTTATAGACGTCAAGATGCAGCTGGAACACCTTTTTGTATTACCGTAGATCATGAAACGTTAGAGAATCAAACAGTAACCTTACGAGAAAGAGATTCTATGAAACAAAAACGTGTTAAGATAGTTGATTTACCATCTATCTTATCAGAAGAATTATCAATAAAAAAGTGGCTTAACTAAGCCACTTTTTTATTAAGTATTGTTTTGTAATCTAACTAAAAACGGTATCCGATAGATATACCAATCTTACCTATAATTTCGTTATCCCCATCATTACTATTATTAAATAGATTTCTTCCAACGCCAAGATTAAGCTCACCTACGAGACCTCTTTTCGTCATAAATTTTCCTCCAAGACCTATTCCCAATGCAAAATCTGTGATATTTTCCTCTGTTGTATTTAACATTACATCTCCATTAATATCGGTAAAAAAGGTTTCTCTATCTTTTACAGAATTAAGCATTCCAAAGCCTTCTAAAAAAAAGCCAGCAGCAGGTTTCTTACCAAAGAAAAAACGATAATATGGTGAGAAGTAATAATTAAGATCATCGCTTATATCTTCATCAATTGGTATTAATATGGAAGCTCCAATAGTAGACTCTTCGTTAAGAACATAGGAGTAACTACCTTCAAAAGCACCAGCAACAAGGTATAATCCATTTAATCTTACTTCATGTTTTCTATCTTCTAAAGGCTTTGATATATCACTATCTTGTGCTTGCAAGGAAAAACAAGTAGTCAATAATAGTAATGTTGTCGTTAATTTTTTCATCTGTTAGTTTTTTAATGTTAGGCAGTAAATCTATCAAATAGCATACCACTTGTAGATGGCGTATTTTCAAAATGGTTGCGCGAAAATAAGAGATTTCTAAAAATAGGCCTTTAATTGAATTGTTCCTGTGTGAATAGTTTTACTAGTCTCTGTTTTTCGTCCGAAGTAATTAAGATTTAAATCCAAGAACTTAGTTAGTTTCTTCTGCGCCAAAAGACTCCAAGTAAAATTAGTGCCTGGTTGTAACCCTTCTAGCATTTGATAGGATACGGGCGTATTTGCTAGCCCATCGAACGTATTCGAAAATACATTAAATTCACCATTCAGTGCTACCTTTTGTTGGTTAGCATATGCAAAAGACAGTCCGTATTTTTTTTGACTAAGGGTTTCTTGTGCGTTAATTGTATTGTCCTTATTCGTCAGCTGATAAAAAACATCAAAACGTGTATTATTGTTTAGTAGATATGATAATTTAGGATTAAATCTAAATGTATCTATATTAAAATTCTTAGTCGCAAAGTTTTCACTAACACTCTCATTATTACTAAAACTCGATTCTGTAGTTAGCAACCAGCTTGTCGCAAACTTATGATTGAATGCCAATTGATGACTTTTCAGATTGTTTTCTATCGAACC
>CALDUJ010000145.1 GCA_937923735.1 uncultured Flavobacteriaceae bacterium
ATTTCGGAAGATAAAATACAAGAGCCAACGTTTTCACCTGATGGAAATAAAATAGCTTATGGTTTCAATAATGACTTGTACATACGAGATTTACAAGCAGAGCGAACGATTCGTATCACTAAAGATGGCCTCAAAGACGAAATTATAAACGGCATAACGGATTGGGTGTACGAAGAAGAATTTAGCTTTGTTAGAGCATTCGAATGGAATGCAATGAGTGATAGAATTGCCTATCTTAAATTTGATGAGACGTTTGTTCCTGAATTTTCAATGGATGTTTATGGTACAGAACTTTATCAAACACAACAGAAGTTTAAATATCCTAAGGCAGGAGAACTAAATTCAGAAGTGACGCTCCATATTTATGATTTATTAAAATCAGAATCAAAGAAAGTATTCTTAAATGCTGATTACAAAGATCACTACATACCAAGAATAAAATGGACTAACGACCCTGAGATTCTGAGTGCTCAATACATGAATCGTCATCAAAATAAATTAGACCTTTGGATGATTAATGCCAACGGTTACGAAAGTCTTATTGCGCTTACTGAAGAAGACAAAGCTTATGTAGATGTGACGTTTGATTTAACCTTTTTGCCAGACAATAGTTTTATTTGGACAAGCGAAAAGAGTGGGAATAATCATATTTATCATTATGCTTTAGACGGTCAATTAAAAAATCAAGTGACAAAAGGTGATTGGGAAGTCACAAATTACTACGGCTACGATCAAGCTAATAGAAAGATTTTTTATCAGTCTACCGAAAATGGTTCTATAAACCGAGGTATTTATTCTATTGGGATAGACGGAAAAAACAAAAAAGCTTTAGTGGACAAGGCTGGTCAAAGTCGAGCTGCTTTCAGCGCGAACTATACCTATTTCATCAACACCTATTCTAGCGCTACAACGCCAACTCAATATACGTTGAATAGTGCAGCTAATGGCAGTGTTGTAAAGACTATTGAAGATAATCAACAGTTGTCAAATAAATTGTCACTGTATCAAATGTCTGAAAAGGAATTTAGTACAATTTCTGTCAACGGTAACGATTTGAACATGTGGATGATTAAGCCACCTAATTTTGATAAGTCCAAGAAATATCCAATGTTAATGTATCAATATTCTGGTCCAGGCTCACAATCTGTTGCCAATCGTTGGAATAGTAGCAATGATTATTGGTATCAGCATTTGGCGCAACAGGGTTACATCATAGCTTGCGTAGATGGTAGAGGAACTGGTTTTAAAGGTGCTGCGTTCAAGAAGGTGACTCAGAACGAATTAGGCAAATACGAAGTTGAAGACCAAATACAGGCGGCAAAGCAATTAGGACAGAAATCATTTATTGATGCGGATAATATCGGAATTTGGGGCTGGAGTTATGGAGGTTTTATGAGTAGTAATGCGATTTTAAAGGGCAATGACGTTTTTAAAATGGCAATTGCTGTAGCACCAGTAACTAGTTGGCGTTTTTATGACACTATTTACACGGAGCGATACATGACGACCCCTGAGGAGAATCCAACAGGATATGATGAAAATTCACCTATAAATCATGTGGATAAGCTCAAGGGACAGTACATGATTATTCATGGCACAGGAGACGATAATGTGCATTTACAGAATACGATGCGCATGGTGGAAGCTTTAGTACAAGCAGATAAGGATTTTGAATGGATGATATATCCAGATAAAAATCATGGTATACGTGGTGGAAATACAAGAAAACATCTTTTCAGAAAGATGACGAATTTTGTTAATAATACCATTGGTAACTCAAATGCAGTTACGAGCAATAATGTAAGTACAGAGAAAAAGGATGTAATAAACTTACCCACTTCCTCTAATCGCTCGGGACCAAAAGTTATTAAAGTAGACAAAAATCAAAAAAATCAGAATATAAAAGAAGAACCTACGAAAGCTAGTGCTGAAAAAAATGCACCAAAAACATTAGAAGAAATAAAAAAAGCTAATGAGGCATATCTTGCTAAGCAAAACAAAACAACTGATAAGCAAGAAGAAGATGAAAAACTTAGTAAAAAAGAATTGCGAAAAGCAAAGAGAGAAGCTGAGAAAAAGGCTAAGGATAGTAAGAAGAAAAAGAGCTATAAAGATTTAAATAAACTAGAAAACTAAACAATAAATACTAACTAATAAATTATTTATGGAATTTAAATTTGGAGGTTCAGAAATAAACCAACGTACGGTGTTAGGTCATCCGTCAGGACTATTTGTATTGTTCTTTACAGAAATGTGGGAGCGATTTTCTTATTATGGTATGCGTGCGCTTTTAGTACTTTTCTTAGTAACAACTATGCTTGGCGATAATCCGGGTTGGGGATGGGAAAGAGCAGATGCATTAGTATTATATGGATGGTACACAGGTTTGGTTTACTTAACTCCGATTATTGGAGGTTTTATAGCGGACAAATTTATGGGTTATAGAAAAGCTGTAATTCTAGGCGCCTTAATAATGACTCTAGGTCATGCCTCAATGGCATTAGAAGGAATGACTTCATCGTTCTTTTATTTAGGGCTCTCTCTGTTAATCATTGGGAATGGATTGTTTAAGCCGAATATTTCTTCAATGGTTGGACAATTGTATAAAACTCAAGGTCAAGAAAAAGATGCAGGTTATACTATTTTTTATATGGGAATCAATGCAGGAGCCTTCTTAGGTATTTTGTTATGTGGATATATTGGTGAAAAAATAGGTTGGCATTATGGCTTTGGATTAGCCGGGATTTTTATGTTTTTTGGTATGCTGCAATTTTATTTCGCACAAAAAATATTTGGAAATATTGGTTTAACTCCAGGTCAAAAGGAAGACATGGACGATGTAATTGAAGATAGTCTTGAGGAGATAGGAGATACAATTGAAGAAGTAAAGGAAGAAGCTGAGAATTCTAAGGTAGTGAGAGATAGACTCACTGTGATAGGAATATTTTCATTGTTTGTAATATTCTTCTGGTGGGCATTTGAACAGGCTGGTGGGTCTATGACTGTTTTTGCTGCTGATTATACTGACAGAGCTTTAGTTGGCGATGCAGCATTAACTTTTAAAATAGTTAACACGATTATTACAGTCGTACCTATGCTTGTGATTACATGGGTGTTACTGATGCTTTTTAAACAAACGTTTGAAAAATTTTCTTTATCAAACATTTTTTTAGCTGTGAGTTTTGTGATTATCTGGGGAATTGTAATCTGGATGTTAAATAGAGAATTTCAAGCTGATACTACTGAAGTGCCAGCCTCTTGGTTCTCAGTATTAAATTCATTGTTTATTATTTTGTTTGCTCCAGTTATTGGTAAGATCTGGGAGAGTAAATATAACCCCTCAGGGCCAATGAAATTTGCTATTGGTTTACTCTTAGTGGGTATTGGATTTGCTGTTTTGGCTTACGGAGCTTTAGCTATACCAGATGGCGCAAAAACAGCTTCGGTTAGTTTAATGTTCCTTGTTTTTGCTTACTTCTTTCACACAATGGGAGAACTATGTGTTTCTCCTGTTGGATTATCCTATGTCAGTAAATTGGCACCTTTAAAGTTTGTAGGTTTGATGTTTGGTGTTTGGTTTACAGCGAATTTTTTCGCAAACTTGCTAGGAGGTATTACAGGAAGCTTTATTGATCCAATTTCTGAAGAATATGGATTATCAACCTTCTTCTTAATATTTACAATAATACCTATTGGGGCAGCAATTATCATGATGTTATTAAACCCAATGATGAAACGCAAAATGCACGGTATAGAATAATATATATTTTAGTACACAAGAAACGTCTCTTTTGAGGCGTTTTCTTTTTTTTGTAAATTTGGAATGACTTTTGCGACTTAATGAGTCACAATAAGAAATTGAAAATTAAACCCTACTCATGAAAAAACTACTTATTTATACGTTTCTGTTACTTTCTGTAGCAGTGTCTCAAGCCCAAGAAATTAATTGGGTAACTATAGAAGAGGCATTAGAGCTCCAAAAAGAGAATCCTAAGAAAATAATTATGGATGTCTACACCAATTGGTGTGGACCTTGTAAGATGTTAGATCAGAGAACTTTTAAGAATAAGGACGTTGCAAAATATATCAACGACAATTATTATGCTGTAAAGTTTAACGGAGAAGGTAATGATACCGTGAATTTTAAGGAAAACACGTTTACAAATCCGCAGTACGACCCAGCAAAGGCTAATAGACGCAATAGTGCACATCAGTTTGCACGTTATATGAAAGTAAATGCATATCCTACTTTGGTATTCTTTGATGAAAAAGGAGATTTTATTACACCTATAAAAGGATTCCAAACACCACAACAATTAGAATTATACTTAAAGTTATTTAAGACTGATAAATACAAAGAAATGACAGATCAGGCAACATTTAATGCCTATCACCAAGCGTTCAAACCTGAGTTTAAGAGTTAGTGTTAATTGTAAGCGTTATTTAGCGTAATCAATTGTTAGAGCTCCCTTTTTTGCAGTTGCATGAAAAGGGAGTTTTTCGTTTTTACAAGTCTCTTCCCAACGAGCTATATAGCTTTTGTAATTACTGCCATCTGCAATAATGCGTTTAGGTTGTAGGTGTTTAATAAGGCGATTTAAATTTACTTTTGGAGAATTACGAAGCAGCACCATATCAGGCTTAAAACTTACCTTGTAAGAAGATGTATTATCAATTACGAGTAATAATTCATTATTCACTTTATAAACCGAAGAGACTGAATCTTGAGATATATTTTTTATATACTCACCGATAACTAAATTATTTATTGTGTTATCTTTTTTTAGATTTAGAGAATCCAAGTTATGAAATAGATGCAAGGCGTTATTGTTTTTAAACGCAAGAAGTGTTTGTCTACTTTTATGCAATATGGTAAACGAATTTGAAATTTTAGATTTAGTATAGATGGCGAAACCCTGCGCAATCAGAACAATCAACAAAAAAGTTGCTAATCTTTTAAAAGTCCTTTTCTGTATAGTTCTGATTCCTAAGACAATTAATAAATAGCTGAATAGCATAGCTACAATACCAAAAGAAATACTTTTAAACAAAAATGCTTCCTGTTGTGCTACCCAGCCTACGAAGGTATTTAACGAGTTAATAATGCCTCCGTAAAGCTTAATAATAAATTCGGGTAATGCATTTGCAAGGGCTAAGAAAATCACCAAAATTCCTAAACCAAGAATTAGCCCCAAAACAGGAATGATAACTAGGTTCGACAAGAAAAATAACCCGGGGAATTGATGAAAATAAAATAGACTTAAAGGCGCAACACCAATTTGTGCAGCCATAGTAACCGTGAAAATTTGCCAAAAATAGTCAACGACTTTATATTTAGGAGACCATAATTTATATAACATTGGTTGTATCCAAACAATGGCAAATACAGCGAGATAACTTAATTGAAACCCAACATCGAATAAAAACGTTGGTTTGAACAATAGTAAAATGAACATTGAGCTCGCTAGTGTATTAAACACACCTGTATGTCGCTTTATGTTTAACCCAATGGCTACAATGCTGAACATGGTAACAGCTCTAACAACAGAAGGCGATAAGCCTGCAATAATTGCGAAGCACCAGAGCAAGACAACAATAATCAATATTTTATACGTATTGCCGTTTCGAAGATGTTCCATGGGTTTTAGTAGAAACTGAAGAATCAATAATATAATTCCAACATGCAATCCTGAAACTGCAAGTATATGAATAACACCCGCACCTGCATATTGTTGATATAGATCCTTAGATAAGTCTCTTTTTTGACCTAGTAAAATAGCATTGATGATAGCTAATTGGTCATCCTCAAAATTGTATCGCCTTAGTTTAAAATTGATTGTTTCTCTAATAGTAGATGCTAGACCTAAGATTGATGGGGTCGTATTATCCTTTATTAATAATTTATTCCCTGAAGCATAAATTTGATGATATACATATTTCTTTTCAAGGTATTTAGTGTAATTAAACTGATGAGGGTTTAGCGGTTTTACTATAGTTTCTAATTGCGATTTTGAAAAAAGAATATCATCTACTTTTAGAGGATTTGTTAGAGTGTCTTTATCGATATTCAATAAGAGTTTGCCTCTTACTTTCTTGTTGTCTAATCTCAATACATCAACAAAATATTTGTCTTGATAAACTGAGGATTTTAATACTTCTGTGACTTTAAGTTGTAATTCATTAGCTTGGTCTAAATTGAAGTTTTCAGATTGGGTATAATGATTAGGCCAATGCTTTTGATTGTGAACGTTCAATACAAATATTCCAGCAACAAAAATGGTTAGAAATGAAAAGATTCCAAATATTAGGTTTGTATTAAATTGCTTTTTACCAACAAAGTAAGCTATTGCTAATAAGATTAGAGAAAGCAATAGGGTGATTCCAGATATTTTAAGGTCAACCTTAAAAAAGTAACCAAACAGAATGCCTAGTGCTAAGAATAAGGTCAGCTTTATAATGGTAAAGTTGAGCAGTTTCATTCATAAAAGATATGAAAAAAGCTACAAAACACGTCTTGCCTGAAAAAAGGCTAATCGCCAATAGGTTTCGTTAAGGTTGGATATAATAACACCTTTACTTGAAGTGGAATGTATAAACTCAATGAGCCCTGGAAGTGATTCAACCACTAAGCCCACATGATTTACTACCTTCTTATTTTTATTTGTTTGGAAGAATAGTAAATCACCTTTTCGAACTCCTTTTAAAGAGATAGGTCTTCCTTCTTTAGACATCGCCAAAGATGTTCTTGGTATAGTAATATCTTCTTGCTTAAATGCCACGTAAATCAATCCAGAACAATCCATACCCTTAGTTGTTGTGCCACCATATTTATAACGGACTCCGTTATATTCTTTTGCATTATTTACGATGGTCGAGATGACATCGTAGTCTGCTGTTTTAGTCTTACTAGGAACTTCAGATTTGCGTTTTGTAATCGTCTGAGTTTGTTCACTTTTTTTGGTAATAATTTTGGGATGCTTTGTTGATTTGCAAGAATACAGGCAAATACAAATAACAATTAGAGTAATGGCAATTTTTTGCATGAAAGCAAATTAAAGAATTTTTTACGACAGTATCACTGTAATGATGTAACGATGAGTTCAGCAGTTTTGTTGCTTGCGCCTTTACCACCAAGTTTCTTCTCCAAATCGTAATAGGATTCAAATAGTTTACTGCGCTTTGAATCATCAAGAACATATGAAAGCTCTTGTTTTAGTTTTTTGGTAGTAAAGTCGTTCTGGATTAATTCTGTCACTACTTCTTTATCCATGATAAGATTAACAAGCGATATATAATCTAAATTGACTACTCGCTTTCCAATTTGGTAAGAAATCCAACCACCTTTATAGCAAACCACTTGCGGTACTTTAAAAAGTGCTGTCTCTAAAGTTGCAGTACCAGATGTTACTAAGGCAGCAGTCGAAACACTCAACAAATCGTAGGTCTTGTTGCTTATAAAATGAACATCAGGGTTTTTTATAAATGGCGAGTAAAATGAATAATCTTGACTTGGTGCTCCAGCAATGACAAATTGATAGTCTGAGAAGTCGTTAATTACGCTAAGCATCACAGACAGCATCTTTTTTATTTCCTGTTTTCTGCTTCCAGGTAACAATGCTATAATAGGCTTCTCGCTTAGTTCGTGTGTTTTCCTGAATTCAAACTCATCAACTTGAGGTCTATCCGCAATAGCATCAATTAATGGATGTCCAACAAAATGTACAGGGAAATTGTGCTTCTTCTCGTAAAAATCTTTTTCAAAAGGAAGAATAACATACATCTGATCCACATCACGTTTTATGGCTTTTATGCGATTCTCTTTCCAGGCCCATATTTGAGGGGAAATATAATAGTACGTCTTAAATTGTTTCTGCTTCGCCCATTTGGCTATGCGTAAATTGAAGCCTGGATAATCGATAAAAATTATGGCGTCAGGATTATAGTTTAGAATATCTTCTTTGCAAAAAGAGAGGTTTTTCGCAATGGTTCTTAGGTTCATAATCACTTCGGCAAATCCCATAAAAGCTAATTCGCGATAATGTTTTACTAAGGTTCCGTTTACATCTTGCATCAAGTCACCTCCCCAAAACCTGAAATCGGCATCTACATCTTTTTGTAGTAATGCTTTCATCAAATTAGAGGCGTGAAGGTCGCCTGAAGCTTCTCCTGCAATGATGTAATACTTCATTTAAAAGAATTTAATCACGAAAGTTCCTACTGCTATAAGTACAGTGATAAGAAGAACACCTCGCGCGCGATAATCTTGTCTCTTTTTTATAAAGATAAAGAAGGCAACTAAATTAAATATAGCGCCTATACTTATTATTTTTCCTAAGAAATCATTTTGTTTTGCCAAACTTAAGGTTTGTAATAGACCATCATCCGAAACGACATTACTGTACAGAAAGATACCAATAAAATTGGCTATTAACCCTACAATTAAACCAATTGCTATTTCTTTTTTAATCATTTAGTTGCCATGTATTTAAATGTTGAATAAAATGATGAGCCGTTAAATCGAATTGACAAGGAACCACAGAAATATAGCCATTTTCTAATGCCCATATATCGGTGTCCTCTCCCTTATCCAAATTAGTGAATTCCCCACTTAACCAGTAATATTCCTTTCCCATTGGGCTTTTACGTTTGTCAAACTCTTCAACCCAATTCCCTTTTGCTTGCCGACAAACTTTAATCCCTTTAATATCCTCTTTTTTAAGTTTAGGGAAATTAGCATTGAGTACAACACCATTCGGTAAGCCATTTTCAATGACGTTGCTTGCTATGGTTTTCACAAAGCTTTCTATTTGAGAAAAATCTGCATCCCAATCAAAATCCAAAAGAGAAAACCCTACTGCTGGAATGCCCTCTATGCCAGCTTCAATTGCGGCACTCATTGTGCCAGAATAAATCACATTAATTGAAGAATTACTACCATGATTAATCCCTGAAACACATAAGTCAGGCTTTTGGTCTAGAATTTCATGAACCGCCAATTTCACACAATCAGCAGGCGTGCCAGAGCAACTATATTCTAAAATTTCTGCGTCATCTTTACTCACCTTATCACAGTGCAATGTAGAATTGACTGTTATGGCATGTCCCATACCACTTTGAGGGCTATCGGGAGCAACTACAATTACATCCCCTAAAGTTTTCATGGCATTGATAAGCGTCCTCAGCCCGGGCGCCGTAATACCGTCATCATTTGTTACGAGAATTAGGGGTTTTTTATGCATAAATTCGTTTAGAAAGAGAGTAACAAAAATAAGTAATTATGTGCTGAATTGCCTAATTTAACTGGTTTAACAAAAAATTATCACCAGATCCGATTAATGGCATGGTATTTTCTTTATTTTAGTTGAAAATAATTTGATGCAACCCTACGATATTATGAAAAGGAATTATAAGATTTTAATGCTTGTGCTGTTAATGGCATTTGCATCCTGCAGTTTTACCACAAAGACTTTTAATGATCCTGATAAGGATAAAATGCTGATACAAATAATCACTTACGTGTTGGAGCGTGGTCATTTTGACCCAAAGACTGTAGACGATAGTTTTTCTCAAGAAGTATATCTGGATTATCTAGAGAATCTAGACCCACTTAAACGTTATTTTTATGAGTCTGATATCAAAGAATTTGATAAATACAAAAATGAAATCGATGACCAACTAAAGGCATACGATATTTCATTTTTCAAGCTAACCCATGAGCGTTTATTAAAACGTATGGCCGAGGCTAAGGAAATCCAACAAGCAATTTTAGAGAAGCCATTTGATTTTTCGAAGGAAGAAATATTTAATTCTGATTACGAGAATTTGCCTTATGTGAAATCTAAAAGACAAATGAAAGAGCGTTGGAGGCAACAGCTAAAATATAATACGCTTTCTAATTTTGATGATAAAATAAGTGAAGAAGAATTGGCTTTTAAGGGTAACGGAGCTAATGAACTAAATGAAAGTTTCAAGAAAAAATCTAGGGTAGAAATTGAAGCAGAGGCTAGAGAAGCTACAAGAAAATCGTTTGAAGAATATTTCGATTTTACAGCAGACTTAGAGCAAAAAGATTACTTCTCAGTCTATATAAATGCTATTGTCGAAGAATTCGACCCGCACACATTTTATTTTGCACCACAAGATAAAGACCGATTTGATACGGCGATGAAAGGCAGTTTTGAAGGTATAGGGGCAAGACTTCAAAAAAGAATGGACAACACTAAAATTGTGGATATTATTTCTGGCGGCCCAGTTTGGAGGCAGAATAAGATTGAGGTAGGCGATATTATTCTTAAAGTGAGACAGGAAGATGAAGAAGAGGCTGTTAACATTGTTGGTATGCGTTTGGATGATGCTATTAAGTTAATCAAGGGACCAAAAGGTTCTAAGGTTATCTTGACTATGAAAAAAATAGACGGTACTGTTGAGGATATCGAAATCGTTAGAGATGTAGTAGAGATAGAGGAAACATATGCTAAATCATCTAAGGTAGAAAAAGATGGTAAGACATTTGGCATCATCAATTTGCCAAAATTCTATGTGGATTTTGAGAACTATAATAAGCGAAATGCTGCTTCAGATATCAAGAAAGAAATAGAAAGACTAAAAGCTGAAGGGATGGAGGGTCTCGTGTTAGATTTGAGAAACAATGGTGGAGGTTCCCTACAAACAGTTGTAGATATGGCTGGGTTGTTTATTAAAGACGGCCCAATTGTGCAGGTGCGCTCAACAGGAGAACCAAAAGAAGTACTTGCGGATACAGACAAATCCATTGCTTGGGATGGTCCATTAGTGATTCTCGTGAACGAATTGTCAGCATCAGCATCAGAGATATTGGCGGCGGCAATGCAAGATTATAAACGAGCAATTGTTATAGGTAGTAAGCAAACTTATGGAAAAGGTACTGTTCAGAACGTTATCGACTTAAACCGAATGGTTAGAAATAACAAGGATGCAGACATGGGTGCTTTAAAGTTAACAACTCAGAAATTCTACAGAATCAATGGGGGATCAACGCAGTTAGAAGGTGTTAAAAGTGATGTTGTTGTCCCTGACAGATATAGTTTTATAGATGTTGGTGAAAAAGACCAAGAGAATCCATTGCCTTGGGATCAGATAGAACCAGTAGATTATGCTATTTGGAATAGTTATTTTGACTATGACGGTACTATTAAAAAAAGTAAGGAGCGTATGGCCAACAACGAGCAGTTAAAGCTAATTGAAGAAAGTGCTAAATGGGTGAAGAAAGTAAGAGATGTAGAAACGCATTCTCTTAACTATGAAGATTATAAGCAAAAAATTGAGCGCAATGAAGAATACGCCAAAAGGTTTGATAAAATTGCTGATTATAAAACGGATTTAACTTTTAAATCACTGCCCTACGAACTCGATTTAGTTGCTAAGGATACAGTCTTAAAAGAAAAGCGTAAGCGTTGGCATGAAACTTTAAGTAAAGACGTATATGTAGAGGAAGCACTCAATGTATTAAATGATTTGAAGCTTACTTATGGAATTAATAAAAAAGTAGCAGAAGTAAAAGACTGACAATAGGATATTGTCTCATCGTGCGTGTCATGCTGAGCGCAGTCGAAGCGTCTTTAAGCCAAAGAGTAGGTTTTTAAATTAAAATTACATTTAGGAAATACAATATAAAAACTTAAAGATGAGCCAATCGGCCAAGTCATTATCACAATTAGCGCTCCAGAAGTTTAAAAAAAACTTTTGGGGCGTTTTAAGTTTTTGGTTTATTCTATCAGTTGGAATAATATCTGTCTTTGCATACGTATTTGCACCCGACGATTCTCAGTATGCCAATCAGATGCATTTGTCTATTCATTCCAAACCACCAGGTTATAAGGCATTGATGCTTACTATTCCTTCAGAAATAGATAATAATCAATCATTTTTGGATAAGTTATTTTTCGGAAAAAAGAATGGAGATGCCGAAATCCCAATTACAGATTATAACTTAGAAGGAAATGAACTAACATATACAG
>CALDUJ010000146.1 GCA_937923735.1 uncultured Flavobacteriaceae bacterium
GAAAAGGAAACATGACTATTACAGGGAATCTTGGAAAGGTTATGAAGGAATCTGCAACCATTGCTATGGAATTTATTAAGAGCAATGCAGACGAATTTGGCATTAACCCTGAGGTTTTCGATAAGTACAATGTGCATATTCATGTACCAGAAGGCGCTACGCCTAAAGACGGACCAAGTGCAGGAGTCACTATGTTAACATCTTTAGTATCTTTGTTCACGCAACGAAAGGTTAAGAAAAGTCTTGCAATGACTGGTGAGATTACCTTACGCGGTAAAGTATTGCCAGTTGGCGGTATCAAGGAAAAAATATTAGCTGCAAAACGCGCAAGAATAAAAGAAATTTTACTGTGTGAAGAGAACAGGCGCGATATAGAAGAGATTAAAGACGAATATCTAAAAGGCTTGACATTTCATTTTGTCTCGGATATGAGTGAAGTCATCAATATTGCTATAACGAATCAAAAAGTAAAGAACTCGAAAAAATTATAAAATGAAGAAATTAGTTTTTCCATTATTACTGTTACTGTCCCTCAGTGCATTTTCTCAAAAGATTCATGATGAATTTATGCCTACCATAATAGGAGATAAAGAAGCCTTTTTATCATCTAAGACAGGTGAATTTGTATATAGAGCGCATGATAAAACCGATGTATCTGCATTGTATACAACAGATTCGGGAATAGTTATTCATGAAGACAGAAAAACACATGCAGTAAAGAAAGGAGAGACATTATCTGCAATAGCCAAGAAACATGGTATTTCTGTAGCCGAGTTAAAATCCCAAAACAAACTGAAGTCCGTTAATTTGAGTATTGGTCAGGAACTAAAGGTGTTTAAGAAAGAAGTAGTGCCGTCAAGTAAACCTGTCGTAAATAAACCTGAAGGCAAAATTATTGCTCGATTAGCGCCAGGACAAACACCTGGAGGGATGACGCCACCCGATTTACCACCAGATGCAATGCCGGGCTCTACCATTAATTTGGTAGTTGAAGACGCTAAACCATCTCCAGCAGGGCGACAAGCAGAACCACAAGCTGCCAATGTTGCAGAAAATATTTCTGAAGATGGCATCGTAACGCATACTGTTAAAGGAGGAGAGACCTTGTTTGCCATTGCCAGAAAACATAAAGTGAGTATTGATGATTTAAAGAAGGAAAATAAATTAGCCTTAAATACTGTAAGAGCAGGTCAAAAACTAAAAGTAAAGGTTTATAATCCTGCTGTGTTTTCTCAAAGCAACACCGTTGCCACTAAACCTGTTGTAGAAGAAAAACCTGAGCCTGTTGAGTTAGTAGAAACCGTTACTGAAGAGGTTAATAAAGTTGAAAAAGCAGTAGGACAAGTAAAAGAAGTTGTTGTAGATGAAGTAGTTGAGGAGAAGAAAGAAAAAGTGATAGAGGTCAAAAAACCTACTGGTGTCATTTCGAGCAAAGCCGAGAAATCTTCTCAAGATGCCAAAGAAGAACAAACTAAGGCACTAATAGAAAAATACAAAAAGAAAGATGCTACTGACACTTCGAGTACGTCATCTCGAGTGGAGTCGAGAGGCGATAAGTCTCCAAGTGAAAGCAAAGTTTACATAGTAAAAAAAGGAGATACTTTATGGAGTATTGCTAAAAAACATCAAATATCTCTTAAAGACCTTAAAAAACTTAATAACCTATCTGCAAATACTTTGAGTATAGGTCAGAAGTTGAAATTGAAGTAATCATTCAATTTTATAGCTTTTAAAAATAAAAAATCGGTATAGCCGTTCTAACTAATATTTAGTTACTTTGCAGCGCATGCCAAAGACCATTACGACGTTTGTTTGTCTTATCTTAACCTCCATTTGCTTTTCTCAAGTAGGAGGTGAGGCTACCTACCAGTTTCTTAACTTGGTATCGTCTCCAAGACAGGCTGCATTAGGAGGTAAAGTCCTTACCAATTACGATTACGATGTTACTCAGGGTTTATATAATCCAGCTACTATTAATGTGGAGATGGATAATCAATTGGCATTAAATTACACCAGTTATTTAGGAGGGATTGGGTATGGCACTGCTGCCTATGCGTATACGTATGATAGACGTGTGCAAACCTTTCATGCTGGGGTAACCTATATTAATTATGGAGATTTTGATGGCTATGATGAGGAAGGAAACGAAACAGGTACCTTTTCAGGCAGTGAAGCGGCACTATCATTAGGTTATGCCTTTAATATTCCTTGGACAGATTTTTACATTGGCGCAAATGCAAAGTTGATTACTTCTAAGCTTGAGCAATATTCATCTTTTGGAGTAGCAGCAGATATTGGAGCTATCTATATTAATGAGGATTTAGATTTTCATGCAGCCTTAGTTATCAGAAATTTAGGAACTCAAATAACAACCTATGCAGGCCAGAACGAATCATTACCATTAGAAATAGATTTGGGCTTATCACAAAAATTGGAAAATGTACCAATACGTTGGCACTTTACCTTAGAGAACCTTCAAACATGGAAAATTGCAAGACCTAATCCTGCTAGAGCTACCTCGGACCTTAGTGGAAATCAAACAGAAGAAGAAGTTGGTTTCTTGGCAAATGCTATAAGACATGTTATCTTAGGGGCTGAATTGTTTCCCGATAGAGGATTTAATATTCGTTTAGGATATAATTTCCGAAGGGGTGAAGAATTGAGAATTTTGGACCAACGAGATTTTTCAGGATTGTCAGTGGGAATTGGTATCAAATTAAATAAAATGAGATTCAGTTATACACATGCTAGATATACAAGTGCATCCAATACGAGCTTTTTCGGACTTCATATAGATTTACAATAGTGAGTAACAAAATTACCATTGCCATTGACGGATTTTCTTCTACAGGAAAAAGCACTGTTGCAAAGCGCATTGCTAAAGAACTAGGCTATGTTTTTGTTGATTCTGGTGCTATGTATCGTGCCGTTACTCATTTTGCAATTGAGAAAGATTTTATATCTGCAAAGAACTTTAATAAAAAGGGTTTGATTTCTCAACTAGACGGTGTTGAGTTAGGGTTTAAATTCAACAATGACTTAGGCTTTGCTGAAATGTATTTGAATGGGAGCAATGTAGAAAAGAAAATCAGAACTATGGAAGTGTCTTCCTTTGTAAGTCAAGTGGCAACAATTCCAGAAGTACGTGAGCAATTAGTAAAGCAGCAGCAGCAGATGGGCGAAGACAAAGGTGTTGTGATGGATGGCCGCGACATAGGAACCGTGGTTTTCCCAGAAGCAGAATTAAAAATATTTATGATAGCTTCAGCAGAAGCTAAGGCAGAAAGACGCTATAAAGAGCTTATTGAGAGAGGTGACAAAGTAGAGTATGAAGAGGTTCTCAACAATGTTAAACAGCGAGACCATATAGATTCTACTCGAGAAGATTCCCCACTTTTGAAAGCTAAGGATGCTATCGAAATCGACAGCTCTAATCTAACCTTAGAAGAAACCTTTCAATCCGTTATGCAATTGGTTAGAATGACCTTAGAGGATAGTGAATGATTTTGCTATTTTTGTCAAAAATTACAAAACAGAACTTACAATGAAAAACATGTTATTATTAGCTGTGCTAGTGTTGGTTGCTTCGTGTGGTAACAAGGAAAATAAAAATAAAGAAATTATCGAAGAGGAGACAGTTAGTGAAAAAACAAGATTAGGAGGTTTAGCGCTTTATACTGTTCGTGATGATATGGATAAAGATGCTAGAGCCACACTTAAAGCTGTTGCAGATGCAGGCTATGCGAATATAGAAGCTGCCGGATATAAGGATGCCAAGTTTTATGGTATGTCTACTCAAGAATTTAAGTCTTTGTTAAATGAATTGAATTTAAACCCTGTAAGTACACATCATAGCGAAGTGACACTCGAAAATGCAGATAAGACCATGGCTGATGTTAAAGCTGTTGGCTTTGAGTATTTTGTGGTGCCAATTCCGCCAATGGGTCATTTTAAAAGTGAGTCTGGTGTGATGAGTATGACAGGTGGTGCTGAAAACCTAGCTAGGATCCTGGATATCTTAGGAGAGAAGGCTAATAAGGCTGGATTAAAGCTGCTATATCATAATCATGATTTCGAATTCATGAAGGATTCTGATGGTGTCGTAACAATAGATTATCTTTTAGAAAACTGTAATCCAGATCATGTAAACTTTCAAATGGATTTATATTGGGTTACTAAGGCTGGTGCCGACCCTCTGGCATATTTTGAGAAATATCCTAACCGCTTTAAAATATGGCATGTAAAGGATATGGATGATGAAGGGCAATTTGCACCTGTAGGAAAAGGTAAAATTGATTTTGCAAAAATATTAGCTAAGAAAGAACAATCAGGTATGCAATATTATATGGTAGAGCAAGACAACACCTTTGATTTAAAGCCACTCGAAGCTATTAAGATAAGCCATGAAGGTATCAAGAATATTGGGTTTAAATAATCCGCAATTTATTAGAAACAAAAAAAGCGACCACTAGGTCGCTTTTTTTGTTTTGTATGGTAAATACCTATAGATTAGGAATAATTAATTCCTGTCCTGGGTGAATTAAATCTGGATTCTTCAAGATATCAGTATTAGCTTCAAAAATCTGCTTATATTTCATTGGGTCTTTAAAGTAATGTTTAGCAATCTTTCCAAGAGTTTCACCACTTTTAACAGTGTGTCTTGCATAAACTGTAGTATCAGCCACAGCAATGTCAGCAACGATATCGCTTGGGCTTTCACCTCCAGCAGCTTTTATAGAATCCCAAATAAGGTTCTTTTCATATTGTGTTTTTGCTGTCCCACTAACATGTAGCACACCATTTTCTTCTTTTACATCGCCGTTTTCAATGTTTAATTTTTCTCCTAAATCAAGAACGCCTTGATATTTTGCTCTAACCATTTTTTAATGTTTAAGTGTTAATAATTGGTTTAAAGATAGCAAATTGGATGCCATGATTTTAGCATTTTGAAATTATATTCTAGTGTGTAAATATTAAGTGCATATTTTTTCGATGAAATGCATTAGGCAATTCTATAAAATATATGTATTTTTGCACACCTTTTAGCGAACTCTCGGAGGATAAAAGGGGCTAAGCAAAATAATAACACTTCTATGTGTTGTTCGCGTAAAACTTCCGAAGCATATAGAATACAAATTATTATCAGCAATGGCTGAAAAAAAAGAAACAAAAGCAACAGCAACTAAAGCTAAGGCAGCACCAAAAAAAGCGGCTGCTAAAAAAACTACAAAAGCTAGTCCCGAAGTTTCTGGAGAAGCTACAGAAGTAGCAGTTGCAGAAGCTCCAAAGAGAGTAGAAGAAGTATCTCCTGCTCAAGCAAACCCAGAAAAGTTTTTAAAGGAATTCGATTGGCACAATTACGAAGAAGGAATTGAGCAAGTTGAAGACAAGAAACTTGAAGAGTTCGAAAAGCTAGTAGCAGAGAACTTTGTAGACACATTAGATGATGATGTAGTAGAAGGTGAAGTAATATATCTTTCTGATCGTGATGCAATTATCGATATCAATGCCAAATCAGAAGGTGTTGTATCTCTTAATGAATTCCGTTACAACCCAGATCTTAAAGTTGGTGACAAAGTAGAAGTATTAATTGACGTTCGTGAAGACGCAACTGGTCAGTTAGTGTTATCACACAGAAAAGCTAGAGTAATAAAAGCTTGGGATCGTGTGAATGCTGCTCATGATACAGGCGAAATCGTAAATGGTTTTGTTAAATGTAGGACTAAGGGTGGTATGATCGTTGACGTATTTGGTATTGAGGCATTCTTACCAGGTTCTCAAATTGATGTGAAGCCAATTAGAGACTACGATGCTTATGTTAATAAGACAATGGAATTCAAAGTTGTTAAGATAAATCACGAATTCAAGAACGTTGTTGTATCGCACAAAGCGCTTATCGAAGCTGATATCGAAGAACAGAAAAAAGAAATTATTGGTCAACTAGAAAAGGGTCAAGTATTAGAAGGTACTGTTAAGAACATTACGTCTTACGGTGTGTTTATTGATCTTGGTGGTGTTGACGGATTAGTACATATTACGGACCTTTCTTGGTCACGTATCAATCATCCAAACGAGATTGTTGAGCTAGACCAGAAATTAAATGTTGTAATTCTTGATTTTGATGAAGATAAATCTAGAATCCAATTAGGTCTTAAGCAATTAAGCAAACATCCATGGGAAGCTCTTGGAGAAGAGTTGAAAATCGGCGATAAAGTAAAAGGTAAAGTAGTTGTAATTGCAGATTACGGCGCATTTATCGAAGTTGCTGAGGGTGTAGAAGGTTTAATCCACGTTTCAGAAATGTCTTGGAGCACGCATTTACGTTCGGCACAAGATTTTGTAAATGTTGGAGATGAAGTAGAAGCTCAAGTATTGACTCTAGATAGAGAAGATCGTAAAATGTCTCTTGGTATAAAGCAATTAACGCCAGACCCTTGGACAGATATTACATCTAAATATCCTGTAGGTTCTAAACATAAAGGTATTGTAAGAAACTTTACAAACTTTGGAGTGTTTGTTGAATTAGAAGAAGGAATCGATGGATTGATTTATATCTCTGACCTTTCTTGGACTAAGAAAATCAAGCATCCAAGTGAATTCTGTAATGTCGGTGATAAATTAGATGTTGTTGTACTAGAATTAGATGTAGAAGGACGTAAACTTAGTTTAGGTCATAAACAAACTACAGATAATCCTTGGGACAAATATGAAAAAGAGTTTGGATTAGATACGACACATACTGCTGAAATCTCTGAAATTGTTGACAAAGGTGCTACTATCGAGTTTAACGAGGATATCGTTGCTTTTGTACCATCTCGTCACTTAGAGAAAGAAGACGGTAAGAAATTGAAGAAAGGCGAAAGTGCTGAATTCAAAATTATCGAATTTAATAAGGAGTTCAAACGTGTAGTTGCTTCTCATACAGCTATCTTTAGAGAAGAAGAGGCTAAGAATGTAAAAGCAGCAGCTAAGAAAGTTGCAGCT
>CALDUJ010000147.1 GCA_937923735.1 uncultured Flavobacteriaceae bacterium
ATTAAAAATGCAGATCAATTAAATTTGGTCGGTATGTCTAAGCAAGTTAATGATTTGGCTAATCGAGCTAGAAATAATCAATTAAAGCCTGACGATATTCAAGGTGGCACTTATACAGTAACTAACGTTGGGACTTTTGGTAGTATTATGGGTACACCTATTATTAATCAACCGCAAGTGGGTATTCTTGCTCTAGGAGCCATTAGAAAAGTACCTGCGGTTATCGAAACTTCTGAAGGCGACTTTATAGGTATTCGTTACAAGATGTTTATGTCTCACTCTTACGATCATCGTGTTGTAAATGGGGCTTTAGGCGGGCAATTTGTTAAGCAGGTAAAAGATTACCTTGAAGCTTGGGATAGTAATCGAGAGATTTAATTATGATTTTTTAATGCCTCAATAACATCTTGTTTGTTCTTTAAAGATGTATAAAGAGAATCCTCTATTTTTATTACTGGAGTTAGAGCTTTACCGATTAGCTTATATTTCTTGAATTCTTTTGCAATTCCTATAAGATTCGTAGAATCTTTTTCTATACTTAATTCAGTAAATGGTATGTTGCTACTATTTAGTAGCTGTCTAGTCTCGATACATAGGTCGCAAGCATCTTTGGTGTAAATAGTTATTTTCTTGTTTCTTAAGGCATTGTCAAGTTTCACTTCAAAATTTTCGTGGTCTTTTCTTATCGATAACTCTTTTGTAATTTCATTCACTATAAAAGTTGAGTTGTATATCCCTTCTTTACCATTCAATTTAACCATAGTAATGAGTCTCACTTCAGAGTTTGGAGGGATGGTTTTTAAAACCGGTCGGGTACTACTTCTTCTAAAGTCTTCAGTTTCTATGCGAAGAAATACATCATAACTTATATTGTTAGTGTTTACGGCAAATAGCTCAAGTCGCTTTCCTTTTGTTTTTTCTTTTAAAATTACAAACTCATGTTTGTTTTGAGCAATCGCACTTCCATAGATGAAAAAAGACAGAAAAAAACTAAAAAGAAGTTTCATTAAAGATTTGTTATGAGGCTAAATTATATAAAATTTAATAAAAGTATATTTGCATAAATCGTTCCAAAATAATGAAATTAAATCTCAATAAACCCATCTGTTTTTTCGATTTAGAAACCACAGGAATCAATATTTCTAAAGACCGTGTTGTCGAAATTTCTATTCTAAAAGTGTATCCTGATGGAAAGGAAGAAAGTAAAACTTGGCGCGTAAACCCTGAAATGAAAATTCCTGCTGAGGTAACGGCTATCCATGGAATTTCCAATGAGGATGTGGCGGACAAACCAACTTTTAAAGAGATTTCTAAGGAGGTTTATAATACGATTAAGGATTCCGACCTAGGTGGTTTTAACTCAAATCGATTTGATATTCCATTATTGGCTGAGGAGTTGTTACGTGCTGAGGTGGATTTTGATATGAAAGGTCGAGTCTCAGTAGATGTACAGACTATTTATCATAAGATGGAACAACGTACATTATCTGCAGCTTATAAATTCTATTGTGATAAAAATCTTGATAATGCCCACAGTGCAGAGGCTGATACAACAGCTACGTTCGAAGTTCTTAAAAAACAGATTGAAAAATATGATGCGTTAGAGAATGACATGAAGTTTTTGTCGGAGTTCAGTTCACGTAAAAAGTTTGCTGACTTCGCTGGTTTCATAATTTATAACAAGACGGGTGAAGAATGTTTTTCTTTTGGAAAACATAAAAATAAGAAGGTGGTAGATGTATTGGAGCAAGAGCCTGGCTATTTTGGTTGGTTATTAAATGCTGACTTTCCTTTATATACAAAGAAAGTATTAACTGCCATTAAATTGAGAGCGTTTAATAATAAACTTTAAAATCTCATGAAGCTAATTTGTATTGGACGTAATTATACAAAGCACATTGAAGAGCTTGAGAATGAAAAACCAACAGACCCAGTTGTATTTTTAAAACCGGACACTTCAATTCTATTAAAGAAGCAGCCTTTTTTTATTCCAGATTTTTCAGATGATGTACATCATGAATTAGAAGTATTGATTAAAATCAATAAAGTTGGGAAGCATATAGATAAGAAATTTGCTCATAAATATTATAACGAAATAGGCTTAGGTATAGACTTTACTGCTCGAGATTTACAAAGCAAGTTAAAAGAAAAAGGACTGCCGTGGGAAAAGGCTAAGGCCTTTGATGGTGCCGCTGTGATTGGTAAATGGCTTCCTAAAAAAGAAGTAGATGATGTTAATAACATTAAATTTCAATTACTTAAGAATGATAAAGTAGTACAGGATGGTAATACAAGCCATATGCTTTGGAAAATCGATGAATTAATAGAATATGTCTCAAAATATTTTACTTTAAAGATTGGAGACATTATATTTACAGGCACGCCTGCTGGTGTTGGCAAGATAATTGCTAACGATACACTAAAAGGCTTTCTTAATGATAAAGAGCTATTTTCAATTAGAATAAAATAATGGAACAACATTACAAACTGCATCGCGTAAAAGAATTAGCTGATAATGACGACGATTTCGTTATGGCATTAGCTGCTACTTTTTTGGAAGAAGTACCAGCAGATGCGGAACTGCTTAAAGAAGCTGTTGCTAACGAAAATTATCTACAGGTATACCAATCAGCTCATAAAATGAAACCAACAGTTGACCTTTTTGAATTAGGTGTCTTGGATACCTTGATAGAGGTGCAAGATTGGGGTAAATTTGAAAAAAGAGGAGAGGATATTTCTGAAAAATTAGAAGTTGTCCTAACAGCTGTTGAGAATGCTTCAAACGAAATAAAATCTGATTTCGGACTCTAATGTTTGCGGAAATAATCACAATTGGTGATGAGATTCTCATTGGTCAAGTTGTTGACACTAATTCTGCATATATTGGTAAGGCACTAAACTCCATTGGTGTTTCTGTATACCAAATTACGTCTGTTCAAGATGATAAAGAACATATCCTAAAATCTTTAAAAGAGGCTGAAGAAAATGCCGACATTATTATTCTGACTGGTGGATTGGGTCCAACTAAAGACGATATTACAAAGCATACTATCTGCGAATATTTTGATGATACTCTAATCCAGAACGACGACATATTAACACATGTTGAGGCGCTTTTTAAAAAGTATATTTCAACTCCAATAATGGAGGTGAATAGAAAACAGGCTATGGTGCCTTCAAAGGCAAAAGTTTTGATGAATCAAAACGGTACGGCTCCTGGAATGTGGATAGAAAAAGAGAATAAGGTTTTTATCTCTATGCCGGGCGTACCTTATGAAATGAAAGGCCTTATGGAGTATGAGGTATTGCCTAAACTTCAAAAGAAATATAAATTTCCATTTATTCTACACAGAACTATTTTAACCTACGGAGCTGGCGAGAGTATTATTGCAGATAGGGTCGAAGATTGGGAGAATAATTTACCACACTTCATAAAGTTGGCATATCTTCCTAGTTTAGGAAAAGTAAGACTCAGGTTATCTGCTAAAGGGGATAATAAAAAAATAATTAAGGATGAAGTTGAAAGGCAAGTTTCTTTGTTGCATGAACTGATAGGTGACATTATAATTGGCTATGAAGAAGAAAACTCAATTGAAGTCACTATCGGAAAGCTTTTGGAGGAAAAAAGACAAACTATTGCCACTGCTGAAAGCTGTACAGGAGGTAAAATTGCTGAACAATTTACTGCTAATGCTGGAGCTTCAGTTTATTTTAAAGGAAGTATTGTCAGTTATGCAACAGAAGCCAAAATAGATGTTTTAAAGATACCAGAAGATGTAATTAAAAAACATTCTGTAGTTAGTATAGAAGTAGCGGAAGCTATGGCTAATAATGTCAAACAATTATTTAAAACGGATTATGCTATAGCTACGACAGGAAATGCAGGCCCAACAAAAGGAGATTCTGATGTAGAGGTTGGTACAGTTTGTATAGCAATAGCAACGCCTAACGGGGTTGTTTCTGATGTCTATAACATGGGGAATCATAGAACAAAGGTGATAAATAAGACAATGAATAAATCCTTTGAAATACTCCTCAAAGAAATTTTAAAAAATTAAGATTTTAAATTTGCTACATAGTAAAGAATTCTTAAATTTGCACCTCGTTTTATAAAAACACTTAAAAGTTAGAAGAAATGTCAAGAGTTTGTGAGCTTACAGGTAAGAAAGCAATGGTTGGAAACAACGTTTCTCATGCCATGAACAAAACCAAGCGTAAATTCAATGCGAATTTAGTTAAGAAGCGTTTTTATATCCCTGAAGAAGATAAGTGGGTAACTTTAAAAGTATCTACGTCTGCTTTGAAGACAATTAACAAGATAGGAATTTCTGCAGCTCTTAAAAAAGCTAGAGCGCAAGGATTCATTAAGTAATAGCCAAAAAGATGAGATTTCCACCTTCGTGGAAATGACAAATAAATTATTTAGCAATGGCAAAGAAAGGTAATAGAGTACAAGTAATCTTGGAATGTACAGAACATAAAGAATCTGGACAACCAGGAACATCTAGATATATCACAACTAAGAATAAGAAGAACACTCCAGACAGACTTGAGATTAAAAAATTTAATCCAATCTTAAAGAAAATGACTGTTCATAAAGAAATTAAGTAAAAATAAAGAGTCATGGCAAAGAAATCAGTAGCATCGTTACAAACAGGTTCAAAGCGTTTAACAAAGGCTATAAAAATGGTTAAGTCTCCAAAAACTGGAGCCTATATGTTTGTTGAAGCAATCATGTCTCCGGATCAAGTAAACGACTTCATGAACAAGAAGTAATATACTTGTCAACTAAGAAACATTAAAGCTGTTTTCTTCCGATAGTTATCGGAATTGAAAACGGCTTTTTTTATGGCTATCTTTGAAGTCGAACATGACAATATTACCGTAAAGTCAATCAGGCAAGGAATTTGAAGCATTCTGTTAAATACAATAATTAATGAGTTTTTTTAAAAAAATATTCTCTTCAGAAAAAAAAGAGACCTTAGATAAAGGGTTGGAGAAATCTAAGTCATCCTTTTTTGATAAGCTTAACAAGGCGGTTGCAGGAAAGTCTAAAGTTGACGATGATGTTCTCGATAATCTAGAAGAAGTTCTGGTAAGTAGCGATGTTGGTGTAAATACAACACTTAAGATTATTAATCGTATTGAAGAGCGTGTCTCCAAAGATAAATACCTAGGAACAACAGAATTAAACGAAATATTAAGGGAAGAAATAGCTGGGTTATTATCCGAAACTAATGTAGGAGAAGCTACAGAGTTTACCATACCTGAAGGAAATAAACCTCATGTCATCATGGTAGTTGGCGTAAATGGTGTTGGTAAAACCACGACTATAGGTAAGCTAGCAAGTCAGTTTAAAGCTCAGGGGCTAAAGGTTGTTTTAGGGGCGGCAGATACGTTTAGAGCTGCCGCGATTGACCAGTTACAAGTTTGGGCAGATAAAGTAGATGTTCCAATTATAAAACAAGATATGGGTAGTGATCCTGCCTCTGTTGCGTTTGATACTTTACAAAGTGCTGTTAACCAAGATGCAGATGTCGTTATTATTGATACTGCGGGAAGGTTGCATAATAAGGTGAATTTAATGAATGAGCTAACTAAAGTAAAACGTGTGATGCAAAAAGTTGTTGATGATGCCCCACATGATGTCATGTTAGTTCTAGATGGTTCAACGGGTCAGAATGCGTTTGAACAAGCGAAGCAATTCACTGCAGCTACAGAAGTGACTTCATTAGCAGTTACAAAACTTGATGGAACAGCAAAAGGTGGTGTTGTAATCGGAATCAGTGACCAATTCCAAATTCCCGTTAAGTATATTGGTGTAGGAGAGGGTATTGATGACCTTCAAGTCTTTAATAAATATGAATTTGTGGATTCTTTTTTTAAATAGATTTTTATTATATGAGTTTCTCACAAAGAATAGGTAAAAAGTCAATAAGAACAATTTTACAAAAAGACTCAATAGATTCTGTCCTTAAAAATAAACTATGGAATGTGTTTTATGAAGAATTTTATAGCTTTTTTGATAACGATTATCATTATGATTCATTAGAGTTGTTTTCTAAAGATTTGCATACTAACTTTCTCAATAAAAGGACAAACCACTATATAGATCCTGAAGAAACTATAGACGATGATATGCAAAATTGGTTCTTTAAAGAGGCTGAGTGGTTTGAGATTTATGATTTAGTTGATAAAGTATGTGATTATATTTATTATTGGAATAATAAAATAACACAAGGAAATCAGTCGAATTTTATAGAAAGTTGTAATAATATTTTGAAAACCGAACTCTCTGCATATAGAATATTGAACTATCAAGTTACATCTATTACTGATGAAGTGGAAATTGAAAGTATAGAGAAGGCTTTATTTAATGATGATAAATTTAAGGGAGTAAAAACACATTTGAATTCAGCATTAGATTATTTGTCAGATAGGCAAAACCCAGATTTTAGAAACTCAATCAAGGAATCAATCTCTGCAGTTGAAACGATATGTAAAATTATTACAGGTGAATCTACATTAGGAAAATCTATAAAGAAACTTGAAAGTTCTGGAATTTTGATTCACAGTCATCTTAAAACTGCTTTTGAAAAATTATATGCCTACACCAATGATTCCAAAACTGGAATTCGACATGCTATGATTAAAGATAATTATGTGCCTACTTTTGATGAAGCAAAATTTATGTTAGTATCTTGTTCAGCATTTATAAACTATTTGAAGAGTAAATTGTAATTAGTTAAAAATTTTATAATAATCAGTAGTCACTTGGTTTTATGGACTAATAAAATTAAATCAATCATGAAAAAACTACTCTTACTTGTCTCACTAACACTTATTTTTAACTGTAAAGAAGAATCAAAAACAGTCATAGAAGAATCTACTGATATAAGCGATATCTCCACTAAAGATTTTAGAGAGTTTAAAGTCTTAGATTCTAAGTATATCAATGTTGAAGAGCTTTGGGAGCCTTTTAAAAAGGAGTTAAAT
>CALDUJ010000148.1 GCA_937923735.1 uncultured Flavobacteriaceae bacterium
TATAGCGATGGGGCTCACCTCTTACCATTCCGAACAGAGAAGTTAAGCCCATTTGCGCCAATGGTACTACAATCGTGGGAGAGTAGGTCGCCGCCTTTCTTGTACTGAAATCAATTCAGTATTTTATAAATCCTCAACATCTCATGATGTTGGGGATTTTTTTTGTGATATAATCAAGTTTATTTTTGCTTGCTAAATTTGATTTTAACGTATATTTAAATCTAAAATTTTGATAGTTTTTTGAATGTTAGATAATCCAGAACTTGACCTTGCTTGGAACTTTGTAAATAATACAGATAGAAATGTATTTCTTACAGGCAAAGCAGGAACTGGAAAGACTACTTTTTTACATAAGTTAAAAAATGAATCATTAAAACGCTTAGTTGTCGTAGCTCCTACTGGAGTGGCGGCAATTAATGCTAAAGGTGTTACGATACATTCATTCTTTCAAATGCCTTTTGGCCCTATTCTTCCTGATTCCGAGATTAAATCATCTAATAGATTTTCGAATAAGTTCAGTAAAAACAAAATTAGTATCATCAGATCAATGGATTTATTGATTATCGATGAGATTAGTATGGTTCGAGCAGATTTATTGGATGGTATTGACAAAGTTTTAAGACGTTATAGAGATAGAACTAAAGTTTTTGGAGGCGTTCAGCTTTTAATGATTGGAGATTTACAACAATTATCGCCAGTAATAAAAGAACATGAATGGGAATTACTGAAACCTTTTTATAAGAATGCTTTCTTTTTTAGTAGTCAATCGTATCAAGAATGTAAGCCTTTATCAGTAGAATTAAAGCACATATACCGTCAGGACAATCCTAAGTTTATTGATATTTTAAACGAGATTAGAAATAATCAATTGTCTCAATCATCAGCAGATGAATTAAATAAACGTTATCAACCAGATTTCATACCAAATAAGGATGATGGTTATATTGAGTTAACGACCCATAATAATAAGGCAGAACAAGCTAATAATTCAGAATTAGAAAAACTCAAAACGAAATCAGTTAAGTATACCGCTGAAGTTGAAGGTAAATTTCCTGAGCATTCTTTTCCTTGTAAAGAAGTTGTAACACTAAAAGTTGGCGCACAAGTCATGTTTATCAAAAACGATAGTACTCCAGAGAAACGCTATTTTAATGGTAAAATCGGTAAGGTTATTTTGCTTTCGGATGATGAAGTCGTTGTGCATTGCCCAGAAGATGATTTTAATATAGTAACCACTCCCGAAACTTGGGAGAATATAAATTATAAGGTAAATCCCGAGACCAAAGCTATTACAGAAGAGAGAATAGGAGGCTTTACTCAAATGCCTTTGCGGTTAGCTTGGGCGATAACTATTCATAAGAGTCAAGGCTTAACTTTTGAAAAGGCTATTATCGATGCACAAGGCGCTTTTGCACATGGCCAAACATATGTTGCATTAAGTCGTTGTAAATCTTTAGAAGGACTTGTGTTAAAAAGTAAGATTAATTCCAATCAGATTATTAGTGATAGTAATGTACTGTCTTTTAATAAATCAGCTGAGGAAAATCAGCCGGATGAAACAATACTACAAAAATCTAAATCAGAATTTCAATTGAATCTCATTTCTGAAGTATTCGATTTTTTCAAATTTATATACCCTATAAGACGTGTTTTGGATATTTATTACAATAATAAAGGTAGTATTGAAGGAAACGTCGAAAAACCAATGCTAGATATTAAAGAATCTGTGACTAAACTTCTTAAGGTTGCCAATGGTTTTAAAGCCCAATTACGTGGGTTGGCGGAATCTTCGGAAGAGCCAGAATCTAGTAAAGAGATTCAATCACGTTTTAAAAAAGCGCTTGATTATTTCAATAACCAAACAAAAGAATATATAACTGAAGTTTATAAAACCTTCGGTTTTACTACAGATAATCAAGCTGTAAAAAAGGATATAAATAAACAATTAGATACTATTGAAGAACTCTTAGCGACTAAGCAATTATACTTTAAAGGCTTATCTAATGGTTTTAAAGCTAACGAATTTTTAAAACTTCGGGCAGATTCTGTTTTCCTAACAAAGGATAAACCTAAGAAACCTAGAAAAGCAATAATAGATGGGACAACTAATGTTGAATTAGCTGAATTATTGCGATTATTAAGAAATGAAATCGCTCAAAGAGAGAACTTAATACATTACCAGATTTTTACTCAAAAAGCACTCTACGAAATGTGTGAAACACTACCTACTAATAAAAAAGAGTTAAAGGAAGTCAATGGAATGGGTAAGGTGCGTGTTGAGAAATACGGAAATGAAATTTTAAGTTTGATAAGAGCATATTGCGACGAAAATGATATTGAAACATCTAATAACGAGCCTATTTTTGAAGCCTTAAAACCCAAGAGGCAAAAAGGAGATACCAAGAAATTATCTTTAGAATTATTTAAATCTGGTAAGTCTGTAGAGCAAATTGCATTAGAGAGAGAATTAAATATCAATACGGTATCGGGTCATCTTGCGGCCTTTATTCCTTCAGGAGAAGTTAAAATAACTGACTTGGTTTCAGAAGCACATTATAAAGAATTGAAAGAATTAATCCCTAAGAAGTCCTTCGAAAACCTCTCAGATTTAAAATACCAGTTAGACGATAAGTACTCTTATGGCGAAATTCGTTTAGTGTTACAAGAAATGACTAAAGCATAAAAAAGACCTTGAAATTTAATTTCAAAGCCTTTTATTCTATAATATAAAATGAATCTATCCTCTTATCACACCTCTGGAAATTACAATTTTCTGTATTTCTGAAGTTCCTTCATATATTTGAGTAATCTTAGCGTCACGCATCATACGTTCTACATGATATTCTTTTACGAAACCATTACCGCCATGTATTTGCACAGCCTCAACAGTATGTTCCATAGCTATTTTAGAAGCATATAATTTTGCCATAGCACTAGACATATCATAGTTGTTGCCTTGGTCTTTATCCCAAGCAGCTTTCATTACTAGCATACGTGCAGCTTCAATTTCTGTATGCATATCTGCTAATTTGAATGCAATGGCTTGATGATTACATATTTCTGTCCCGAAAGCTTTCCTTTCTTTAGAATATTTAAGGGCTAATTCGTAAGCGCCTTGAGCTATCCCTAGGGCTTGAGCAGCAATACCAATACGTCCACCAGACAAGGTTTTCATAGCGAATTTGAACCCGAAACCTTCTTCACTTATTCTGTTTTCTTTAGGTACTTTTACATCATTAAATTGAAGTGTATGTGTGTCACTCCCTCTGATTCCTAATTTGTCCTCTTTAGGCCCAATATCAAAGCCAGGCATTCCTTTTTCAACAATAAAGGCATTAATACCTTTGTGTTTTTTTTCTTTATCTGTTTGAGCAATAACTAGATAAAAATCTGAACGACCTCCATTAGTAATCCAATTTTTGGTTCCATTTATTAAGTAATGGTCACCTTTGTCAACAGCTGTAGTTTTTTGAGATGTTGCATCACTTCCTGCTTCTGGCTCACTCAGGCAAAACGCACCAATGGATTCTCCAGTAGCCAATTTTGTTAGATATTTCTGTTTTTGCTCCTCAGTACCATATGCCTCTAAACCGTAGCAAACCAAAGAATTATTAACAGATACCATTACAGAGGCTGAAGCATCAATCTTAGATAATTCTTCCATAATCAGTACATATGAAATAGCATCCATGCCGCTTCCTCCATATTTTGGGTCTACCATAATTCCCATAAAACCTAGCTGTCCCATTTTCTTAACTAGTTCGTCAGGAAAAGTTTGCGAATTGTCACGTTCTATGACGCCAGGTAGCAATTCTGTTTGAGCAAAATCGCGAGCTGCGTCGCGAATCATTAAATGTTCTTCTGTAAGGCTAAAATCCATATTAGAAATAAATTATTGGATTGTTAAAAAATGTCCACAAAGATACTTTTTTGTTGTTATATTATCAATAATGTTTTATTATTTTTACTAATATGACAAAGGAGATTTATAGCGTGATTGGTGTAATGTCTGGAACATCCTTGGACGGAATTGATTTAGTATACACTTTAATTTCTACTAAAGGATGGAGCTTTGAAATAATCCACTCTGAAACAGTACCGTATACAGATGATTGGCATAAAATGTTAGCAGAATCTGTTAAGTTGGATGTAAAACAATTAGAAAACTTGGATGTCAATTACACAAATTTATTGGCTAAAACGGTAACTAAGTTTGTCGAAAAGTATAAAATAAAAGACATAGATGCTATTTCTAGTCATGGTCACACAGTTTTACATCAACCAGAAAACAAATTAACATACCAGATAGGAAATAGAGAGCAATTAGCAACATTAGTTGGATATAAAGTAATATGTGATTTTAGAGTTCAAGATGTTGCATTAGGTGGACAAGGAGCTCCTTTAGTGCCTATTGGTGATAGATTGCTTTTTAGTAAATATGACAATTGTCTTAATTTGGGCGGTTTTGCAAATATGTCTTTTGAGGCGGATAATCAGCGAATTGCTTTTGACATTTGTCCAATTAATATAGTAATGAATCATTATTGTAGGACCATTGGTTTAGAATACGACGATAGAGGTCAAATTGCATCGAAAGGAACTATTGATAGTGAGTTACTCGCAGAGTTGAATCAGTTAGCGTTTTATTCTCAAGCGCCACCGAAATCATTAGGTTTAGAATGGGTGGAAGAATTTGTATTACCATTAATTGACTCTTTTAATCTTTCAGTTGAAGATTTATTGAGAACCTTTATTGAACATGTAGCTATTCAAATAACGAAGATTATAAGACAAAATGGGAGCATATTAATTACTGGTGGTGGCACCCATAACGATTTTCTTATTTCAAGGATAAAAATGCTTTCAATAGGTGAGATTATTGTTCCTTCTAAACAGATTATTGAATATAAAGAAGCACTTATTTTTGCATTACTTGGTGTCTTGAAAATGAGAGGTGAAGTGAATTGCTTGAGCTCTGTTACTGGTGCTTCGAAAGACCATAGTTCTGGTAAAATATTTATGCCTTAAAATATTTTCAAATATAATTAAAGCCGCTTTTAGTTTTTTATATTTGTTATAATCGATAATTTAATAACTTCATCATATGAATCAACTTTAGCTACTCTGATTTTAAAACATAGTAATTATGAAAATAGATAAATCAGATATAGTAAAAAATGAAAAAATTATTAGATACATATGAAAATAAAGAGCCAGAAATAGTTTTTAACTGGAAAGATTCTGAAACAGAAGCTGAAGGGTGGACTGTCATAAATTCTTTGAGAGGAGGTGCCGCTGGAGGAGGAACAAGAATGCGAAAAGGGTTGGACATGAACGAAGTACTCTCTTTAGCAAAAACCATGGAAGTTAAATTTACGGTCTCAGGTCCTGCTATTGGTGGTGCTAAATCTGGAATAAATTTTGACCCCCAAGATTCTCGAAAAAAAGGTGTTTTAGAACGTTGGTACCGTGCTGTATCCCCTTTACTTAAAAGTTATTATGGAACAGGAGGAGATCTTAACGTTGATGAAATTCATGAAGTAATTCCGATTACTGAAGAATCTGGTGTTTGGCACCCACAAGAAGGTGTTTTTAATGGTCACTTTAAGCCTACAGAGGCCGATAAGATTAATAGAATAGGTCAACTAAGACAAGGCGTAATAAAGGTCATAGAAAACCCAGAATATTCTCCTGATGTTTCAAGAAAATATACAGTAGCAGATATGATTACTGGATATGGAGTTGCTGAAGCTGCCAACCAATATTATAATATATATGGAGGCAGTATTGAAGGAAAACGAGCAATAGTGCAAGGATTTGGAAATGTAGGATCTGCAGCAGCTTTTTATCTGTCTCAGATGGGAGCTAAAGTTGTTGGAATTATAGATAGAGCTGGAGGTGTTATAAATGAAGAAGGTTTTTCTTTTGAAGATATAACCAAAATGTTCCTTAATAAAAAGGGAAATACTCTAATAAGTGATAATATGATTCCTTTCAGGGAAATGAATGAAAGGATATGGGCACTGCAAACCGAAGTGTTTGCTCCTTGTGCTGCCTCCCGTTTGATTACTAAAGAACAAATTAATGAAATGATTTCTAGTGGGCTTGAGGTGATTTCATGTGGTGCTAATGTACCATTCGCAGACAAAGAGATATTTTTTGGATCTATCATGGAACATACAGATGGAAAAGTAAGCCTCATTCCAGACTTCATTAGTAATTGTGGAATGGCAAGAGTGTTTGCTTACTTTATGGAACGACGTGTCCAAATGACGGATGAAGCAATATTTAATGATACTTCTGAGACCATTAGAAAAGCCCTTCAGAATGTGTATAACAGAAACAATAATAAAACAGAAATAAGTAAAACAGCATTTGAAATTGCCTTAAAGCAACTTCTAAACTAAAAAACGAAAACCCTCGCATATGGAATCAGTAATTATCATAGTATTTATAGCAGGCTATCTTGCTATAACTTTGGAGCATAACATAAAGATTGACAAGCTAATTCCAGCATTAATAATGATGGCCATTTGTTGGGCATTAATTGCCTTGGGTATTGACGGTTTTGGTGAGTGGTTTGACTCCTCCAAACATGGTCTTGTTGAAGGTTATACAAGTATAAACCATGATGGCAAAATGCACTTGATGGAAGAAACACTTCTACATCATTTGGGAAAGACAGCTGAGATATTGGTTTTCCTTCTGGGGGCCATGACTATTGTTGAGATTATCGATTACTTTGATGGATTTTCCACAATTAAAGGGTTTATCAAGACTAAGAGCAAGAAGAAAATCCTTTGGATATTTTCTGCTTTAGCATTTATACTTTCGGCTATTATAGATAATCTTACAGCTACAATTGTATTAATATCTATTTTACAGAAAATAGTAAGTGACCGAAGTATGAGGCTTTGGTATGCTGGTTTAATTATTATAGCTGCAAATGCTGGCGGGGCATGGTCGCCGATAGGAGATGTTACAACAACTATGTTATGGATTGGTGATAAGGTTACCACCCTTAACTTGATTAAATTCTTGTTAATACCTTCGTTAGTATGTATGCTCATTCCGTCTTTTATAGCTTCTTTTATGAAACCGTTTCAAGGGAATCTTGATATCGATGAAATTAAAGAGGAAAAACCTAAGAATAGGTTTAGTAGCACTATGTTATACCTTGGTTTAGGCGCTATCGTATTTGTGCCTATATTCAAAACCGTTACGCACTTACCGCCATATGTCGGTATGATGCTATCTCTGGGTGTTGTTGCTACGTTTGCAGAAATATATAGTAATTCTAAATTCAGTATGACTGGTATTGATTCTGAAGAAAGTGATGCTCATGCTCATCATAGTCCTGTTCATCATTCTTTATCTAAAATTGAATTGCCAAGTATACTTTTCTTCTTGGGCATATTAATGGCAGTTGCAGCACTAGAATCACTTGGAATTCTTTTCGGATTTGCTGACAGTTTAAAACAAAATGTAGGCCTAATTGGTACTGAACCCGTTGGAACTGTAGTATCTGATTTAGTAGTGTTATTATTAGGAGTTGGGTCTGCTATTATAGATAATGTACCTCTTGTGGCTGCAAGTTTGGGTATGTTTTCTGAACCTACAGATAATCAACTTTGGCACTTTATTGCTTATTCCGCTGGAACAGGAGGAAGTATGCTAATTATTGGTTCGGCTGCAGGAGTTGTTGCTATGGGCATGGAGAAAATCGATTTTTTCTGGTATTTAAAGAAAATTTCGTGGTTAGCACTAGTGGGCTTCTTAGCTGGAGCAATAGTCTTCATTGCAACAAGAACA
>CALDUJ010000149.1 GCA_937923735.1 uncultured Flavobacteriaceae bacterium
GTATATTACTGCCGCTAACATCAGAGAATTCTAGAACTACACCATCATTAGTTTCTGATGTTGACCACATTGCAGTAATTGTCTGACCATCTCCTGTGATAGCTAGAGTACCATCCTGGTTGAAATCCATATCGAATATGATTAAATCATCACTACCGTTTAGGCTCACTACGTTCCAAATACACTCTAGAACATAAGCGTCCACATCAGCTTCTGTACAAGAATCATTATTTTCACAATCTTGCTCAAAAATGATATAATCTCCATTGTCGTTTTCCACTTTAATTCTGTCCTCAGCACATTGGATTACCGACCAAGAACCATTCATGCCTTGTAGGTCATTACTACCATCAATTTCAGAGAAATCTATAATCACTCCATTAGTAGAAGAAGATGTTGACCAATTAGCTGTACTAGGTCCGTTTGGATCTGTAATGGTGAATGTACCATCTGCATTAAATTCTAAATCCCAATCGCTAAAATCATCAATTCCATTATAATTAACTGCGTTCCAAACACATTCTACTAAGTAAGCGTCTACTTGTTCTTCAGTACACGAATATTCTTCACAAACTCTCTCATAGACAATATAATCATCTCCTTTTGTTAGTTTGATTCTTTCTTCGTCACATTCTATAACCGTCCATTCTCCATTAAAATCCATTAATGGTGCTGGCATTTCGATTGTTACTACAACATCGCCATTAGCGTCCTCAGAGGTCATCCAAGTTCCGTATATATATGCATTGTTTGCATCAATAGCCTTTAACACTTGGTCTCCTAGGAAATAGAAATCGTAATCATTAAAATCAGCAGTACCGTTAATATCTCCAACCCAATGACACTCGGCGAAATATGCATCCACATCTTCTTCACCACATCCATCTTCTTCGTCATCATCACATTCTAATCGCTCAAATTTTAATCGATCTTCACCATTTCTGAAGTCAACATATATGTCATCATCATATTCAATAATCTCATTTAACAACCAAAGTTCATTATTAAAATCTGGTAAATCAGGAATATTAAGCATTAAGGCAGGAATACCATTATCGTTTTCAGTTAGTCCCCATGTTCCTTCATATTCGTTTCCATCTGGAGCTTCAACGTATACTGGCCCTTCTGGCACAAACGTAAACACATACCCTACATACTGATCTTCAAGATCTTGGTTGTCAATTTCTAATCTTGCAACAGACCAAGTACAGTTAGAGCAAAGAATATTTAAGTCGTCAACAGGAATATCATTATTATCATCATCGTCGTAATCATTATCATCATCTTCATCGCAAGCATCTTCTGCAGCTTCAATAGCAGCTTGTAATTCGTCATTATTATTTACTTCGACTGTAGAACCGTCGGCTAAAACCATAGTTACAGGAAAATTAAGACTAGCTAGTACACCACCTTCAAGGTCATCAATGAAATTGTATAATTCTTCATCATCATTTATTTCGACAGTCTCTATAACTTCGAAGTTAGAGTCGTAAACAGAAATACTTATTGGGTACTGAAAATCAATACACTCAATATCGTCATCATCTTCGTTCTCTCCAGCACACTCTTCAACAAAGCCTTCTAATTCTTCAAGGTTGTTAATTGTAACTTCTGTATAATCATTAAGTATGATAGTAATTGGGAATACAATTTCCAGAATATCATCATCGTCGCTAAATTCATCATAGATAGCTTCGATAACTCCAAAATCTTCTTCAGAGTCTATTGTTATTTCTAATCCATTAACTACAACAGTTACAGGTAAATTAACTGTTATACAGTTTGCATTATCAATAATGTTGTCAAAAGAACCATCTCTCATCGTGGTACTTTGAACTAAATTAGCTAGCGTAGAATTAGCTAATATGGTTTCTTGTTCATTAGGACCAGTAACTTCTGTTACTTCATTTTGACAAGAAGTAAAGGTCATTAAAATAATAAGGGGCAAAAAAAGGAGTTTCCTTAAACTAAAGTTGATTGTTTTTTTCATGATTATGTTTTTAATAATTTGGTTCATCGCTTATAAATTTAGGAGCGTATGTTAGTAAAACAGATAAATACCAAAAACTCCTACCCCACACTTTCATTTTTTTTAACTTTAACCTTGAAATACAAAATATGAGTAACTCTTTAAAGGATAATATATGTGATGAAAGCTTGTTTTCGTCTGCTTTTAATAAGTACTCAAAAGAGCTGCACAACTTTCTATATTATAAATTCGGGGAACGCTTAAATCCAAGAGATAAGGTACAAGAGGCCTTTATAAAATTGTGGCAAAACTGTGCCAAAGTAACACCAAACAAAGCAAGATCTTATCTGTATACCATTGCCAATAATATGATGCTGAATGAGGTGGCGCACCAAAAAGTAGTTTTGAATTATCAGAAACTCCCAACAAAGAATCATACAAATGAGAATCCCGAATTTCTGTTAGAAGAACAACAGTATATGGATAAGCTTCAAAAAGCATTATCAAATTTAACGGAAGCGCAACGCACTGCTTTTTTAATGAATAGAATTGAAGGAAAAAAACACAGAGAAATAGCAGAGTTTTTAGGCATTTCAACTAAAGCCGTAGAGAAACGAATTTATGGCGCATTAAATAAATTGAGAGAAGATATAGAAGAATTATAAAAAGTTAGCAGTCGCAGTTGACAGTTGCAGTATACCAATACCGCAAAAAAGAAAAACCTTTTACTGAAAACTGATACTGAAAACCATAAACTTAAAAACTGAGGTAGGAGTTTTTAAAGCTCGACTGTTATATAACTGAATACGACTTATGAAACGAGAAGAACTCATAAAAAAATGGTTGGATAATGAATTGAATCCACAGGAACTTGAGGCTTTTAAAAAGCTTGAAGATTATGGTGATTTAGTAAAATTATCTGATAATGTGCAACACTTTAAAGCTCCAGAATACAATTCTGAAACAGAGTTACAATCTGTATTACAAAAAATTGACAGTTCTAAGTCCAATAACAGAAGCTGGTTAAAACCACTTGTGGGAATTGCAGCTGTACTGACTATCTTTTTTGGGGTTCGTTATTATAGTTCAACACTAGATACAGAAATAAACACTATAGCCTCTGAAAAGACGTCTGTAGAATTACCTGATGCCTCAAATGCTACCCTCAATGCACTTTCCTCTTTAAAATTTAATAATAATAGGTGGACTAATAAACGAGAGGTACGTCTTGAGGGCGAGGCATTTTTTAAAGTTGCCAAAGGATCTAAATTTGATGTTATTACTGAAGACGGCATTGTATCCGTTTTAGGGACCGAATTCAATGTAAAACAACGTGACAATTTATTCGAAGTCGTCTGCTATGAAGGCCTTGTAGGAGTTGTACACGGAAATAACACTATTAAATTAAAACCAGGAGATATTTATACGATACTAGATGGGAAATTAATTGCAAAAGAAAAAGAAACACAAAATGCCCCAAGTTGGTTATCTAATGAAAGCTATTTTAAAAGTATGCCTTTTAAAGAGGTCGTTGCAGAATTCGAGAGACAGTATAACGTAACAATTACTTCAGAATCAATTGATACAACATTACTTTTTACTGGAAACTTTAAGCATAACGACATGGACTTAGCCTTAAAATCCATAACTTTACCTTTAAACCTAAAGTATAGCTTAAAAAACGACTCAACCATTGTGTTATCGAGTGAATAGAAAGTCTATTATTTTACTATTCTTTATCTGCTCTTTTCTTTTTGGTTTGTCTACTTCTATTGCACAAACCGAAAACGAACAGCAACTCGCCTTAATCAAAATTTTAAAAAATATTGAGCAACGCTTTGATGTAAAGTTTAATTATGCTGACGCAAATGTTAGAGACATTAGTCTTGTCTCTCCATCTGATAATCTTGAGTTAGAACAAGTAATAAGCTATCTAAAAAGTAACACCAATCTTATATTTACATCTATTGACAGTAAGAACTTTGTTATTAGAAAAAAATCTATGGCAAAAACACCAATTAAAAAAAAGAACTTTAGACTTCAGGTATTAGATGAAGTTGTTATAACAAACTACTTAACCCAAGGAATTTCTAAACCAAACAATGGTACAATAGTCATTAATCCACAAGAATTCGGCATTCTTCCTGGGCTTATAGAACCCGATGTATTACAAACAATACAAGCACTTCCAGGAGTACAGAGTACAGACGAAACCGTTTCTAACCTAAATATTCGCGGCGGGACGCATGACCAAAATTTGATTCTTTGGGATGGTATTAAAATGTATCAATCTGGACATTTTTTCGGATTGATTTCAGCATTTAATCCATATTTAACAAAAAATGTCACCGTTATTAAAAATGGAACAAGTGCGTTTTATGGAGATGGTGTTTCGAGCATTATTGACATGCAGTCGAAAAACGAAATAGATAATGAGTTTTCGGGTGGCGCTGGAAGCAATCTTATTAGTGCAGATGCGTATGCAACTATACCTATTACTAGAAATTCTGAAGTACAAGTATCCGCTAGACGCTCAATTACAGATGCCATAACAACACCAACCTACGACCAGTATTTTAAGCGTATTTCGCAAGATTCTGATTTAAGTAATGGTCAACAAAACGCTTCTATTTCAACTGATGCGAATTTCTATTTCTATGATGCAAGTTTGAAATTTCTTTATGACATAACCGAAGAAGACAGAATTCGCCTAAATTTCTTAACCATTTACAATAATTTAGATTATAAAGAAACTTCAACAACTACAGAAGGTGCAGAAGCATTAAATAGTGGGTTAACACAATTCAACCTTGCTGGAAGCGCCTATTATGAACGTAATTGGAATAATGCCTTTAAAAGTACCATGGAGTTTTATGTAACTCAATACGACCTTGATGCTATTAATTTTGATATTATAAACGACCAACGTCTCATACAAGAAAACAAAGTCATTGATGCTGGGTTAAAAGTCAAGACTGCTTATGAATTTTCGGACGAACTCACATGGTCCAATGGCTATCAATTCTCTGAGGTTGGTATAAGTAATCTTGAAGACGTTAACAACCCACTCTTCAGAAGTTATATAAAGGAAGTCGTTAGGACTCATGTCGGATTTAGTGAAGCTATATATGCTTCCGGTAACGGAAATACAAATGCCTCCATAGGTATTAGAGCCAATTATTACGATAAGTTTGATGAGTTATTGATTGAGCCGAGACTTAGTTTTAGTCAGAACATTTTGAACAATCTGAAAGTAGAGGTTTTAGGCGAATTTAAAAGTCAAGTCACCTCGCAAATCATTGATAGGCAAAACGATTTTTTAGGTATTGAAAAACGCAGATGGGTCCTGGCTAACAATCAAAACATACCGATTGTAAAAAGCAAACAAGCGTCTTTGGGGTTGCACTATTATAAAAACAAGTTACGTATTAGCGCTGAGGGTTATTTTAAAGATGTAGAAGGCATTACTACAAGAAGTCAAGGTTTCCAGAATCAATACCAATTTATAAATGCTACTGGTGGCTACAAAATTAAAGGTGTAGATTTCTTAATCAATAAACAATTTGTAGATGTGAGTGCTTGGCTAAGCTATTCTTACAGTAAGAATGATTATACGTTTAACACTTTAAACAATGGCAATAGCTTCCCAAATAATATAGATACGAGGCACGCTATCACTTTTGCAGGCACCTATAGTTACAACAACTTAAAGTTAGCTTTAGGTTTGAATTGGCGTAGCGGAAAACCAAATACAGAGCCTCAACAAGACAACCCAGTAGTTAGTGGAGACATTAATTACAGTGAACCTAATAGTAGCAATCTTGATGATTATCTAAGAACTGACCTATCTGCTACCTACGATTTTGATTTTAGTAGAAGTGTAAAAGCAAAAGCAGGAATTTCTCTCTGGAATGTCTTAAACCAAGAAAACATCATAAACAGCTCTTATACTATTGATGATGACGAAAACATTACTAGAATAGACAATCAATCGTTAGGTATTACACCGAATGTGAGTTTTAGGGTCAGTTTTTGAGTCTTGACTTTTCGAAAAAAATAGTCGAACTTCGTTAACGAACGATATAATTCATTGAAACGGAATGATATCTTTACATTGTATGCCATTAAAAATCTTTACGTGAAACAACCTTTCAGTTATGAAGTTAGAAATCCTGATGAATTTCTGTTCCATTATACCTCTATGGAGACATTTCTTGGGTATTTAATGCCTAATCTTACTATTAGGTTTAGTCCAATGTCAAAAGTTAATGATCCAAAAGAATCTAGATTTTCTCCAAACTTTTGGGGGAAAAGTGATATAAAAGTGATGCGAAATCTATCAGGTCAACTAAAAGAATTTTTCGAAGATAATGTCAAAATAGCGTGTTTTTCAAGAGATACACCGAGTGTTGCTTTTGATGCTGGAACTCATATGTTTCACGGCTGGTCTAAACCAACAATGTGGGCACATTATGGTTCGAATCACTCAGGCGTTTGTGTGGCTTTTAAGAAACAAACGATACTTGATAACTTCAAATTACAATTCTCAGATTCATTAAAGTGCTTTTATGGTAATGTCAATTATCAAGAAAAAATTGCTCATTCACCAAAATATAGGACAGAGAAATACAAATTGCATGATTCTTGGTTTGATATTAGTGATCTAGAAAATGATTTTGATTCAACTGTGCATTCATATCTTGATAAAAATTTTGAAGAAATGTTTTTTCGAAAGCATGGAGATTGGAGTAATGAAAGGGAGTTTCGCTTACTTATAGCATCACAAAATAAGGAATTTGAATATCTAGACATTTCAGAATCAATAGTTGGAATATGTGTTGGGCTTGAATCAATAGAATCTGATTGTATTGTTGTTCAAGAATTCTGCGAGAGGAATAATTTAGCATTCACAAAAACTCACAACGGTTGCTTTCGTTGATTGATAAAATGCTTGCCTAAATAGGTATGTAGAGAAAATTTAGTATGAGTTTAATAATAAAAAAAACGGCATACAACAATGGCTAAACGTAATACGGGGTTTTGGGCAAAATAGAATGGTCTGCGTATATTTATAATGTCGCTAAATCTTTGGAATTTAGCTTTGGACAAGAAAAATAAAAACTAAACCAAAAGCTTTAGCTTCGTGCGCAGACGGAAACGAAAAGTTTCCTTACTACCGCACTACGCTTAGCCAAACCGTTAACGAAACCTCCAAAATCACATCCTTTCAGGAACATTTATCCCTAATAACCCAAACGCATTCTTAATGGTATTAGCTACGACTTGAGACAACTGCACTCTAAACGCTTTTTCGTTAGAGTCATCTGCACCAAGAATAGATATATTCTGATAAAAAGAATTGAACTCCTTAACCAAATCATAGGTATAATTAGCCACTAAAGCAGGGCTATGTTGCTCTGCTGCATTTTGAATAACTTCAGGAAACAACTGCACTTGCTTGATCAATTCTCTTTCTTTTTCGTGTAAAGATGTCTCGACTGCGCTCGACATGACATTTTCATCAAGTGTTGACTCAGCTTTACGAAGTATGGATTGTATTCGTGCATAGGTATATTGAATAAAAGGTCCAGTATTTCCCTGAAAATCTATAGACTCTTTTGGGTCGAACAAGATGCGTTTTTTTGGATCTACTTTCAATATAAAATACTTTAAAGCTCCTAAGCCTATTATTTTATAAAGTTCTTGTTTTTCGCTCTCAGAGTACCCTTCCAGTTTTCCTAAATCCTCGGAAATCTCTCCAGCTGTTTGCGCCATTTCAACAATCAAATCGTCAGCATCAACAACGGTACCTTCTCTACTTTTCATCTTTCCACTTGGTAAATCAACCATACCGTAGCTTAGATGAAATAAGTTTTTAGCCCAATCAAAACCAAGCTTCTTCAATATTAAAAACAATACTTTAAAATGATAGTCTTGCTCATTACCTACCGTATAAACCATACCACCTATATCCGGAAAATCTTTTAAGCGCTGAATAGCCGTGCCGATATCTTGTGTCATATAGACAGCGGTCCCATCTGCCCTCAAGACAATCTTTTCATCCAATCCATTATCTGTTAAATCACACCAAACAGAACCATCTTCTTTTTTAAAGAACACACCTGTCTTTAATCCCTCTTCCACGAACTCCTTTCCTAATAAATAGGTTTGGCTTTCGTAATACAAGGTGTCAAAATCGACGCCCAGATTTTTATAAGTAATATCAAATCCGTCATAAACCCAACCATTCATTTTCTTCCAGAGGGCAACCACTTCTTTATCTCCTGCTTCCCATTTGCGAAGCATTTCTTGAGCCTCTAGCAGTATAGGTGCATCTTTCTTAGCATCTTCTGCAGATTGGCCTTCTGCAATTAATGCTTCAATCTCTTTCTTATATTCTTGATCAAACTTTACATAATAATTACCGACCAATTTATCTCCTTTTAGGTTTTCAGAGGGTTCTTCATCTTCTCCAAATCGTTCATAAGCCAGCATGCTCTTGCAAATATGTATACCTCTGTCGTTTATGATTTGGGTTTTATAAACTTTCTTACCTGAAGCCTTAATAATTTCGGCAACACTATAGCCCAATAAATTGTTTCTAATATGCCCTAAGTGTAAAGGTTTGTTAGTATTTGGTGATGAATATTCTACCATTACAGCTTTTTCTGCTTGTATAGGAGAGACTATTCCAAAGTTGTCATTACCCTTAATTGCATTGAAAAACTCTAGGTAATAACTATCACTTATTTCAAGATTCAGAAATCCCTTTACTACATTAAAAGCACGAACCTCATCTACATGTTTAACCAAATAATCACCAATAGCTTCACCAATCTGTACAGGATTACCTTTAACAACGCGAAGCATAGGAAATATGACCACTGTAATATCTCCAGCAAATTCTTTTCTGGTTGCCTGAAATTCTACTGTTTCTAAATCTGCTTTATACAACTCTGCAACAGCTTTCTTTACATGATTTAATAGGGTATTTTGAAGGCTCATCCGTTTGTTTTCAATTAAGAGGCAAAGATATGTTTTTTAGAGAAGTTATTAAGTATGGTAGCACATGTCTATTTTGAAGACACGAATTTCAAAAAACTAGACTTAAATAACTAACTAATAAATAGTTACACTCATGAATCCCACAAACCAACAAATTATGATCGATAAAGTGCAAAATGGTATGCAATTTTATCGATAAAATGCACATTTCTTCTTTCTGATCGACGAACTGCATAGTTGTTAAAAACTATTGTAAAAAGGCGTACTCTTTAACTAATTTTTAAGCACTAAATCCCATAAATTAGTTTATTGAAATTGTTTTTATAATTTTTGTTTAAGCTATTAATCGTCCCAAAATTAATGACATTTAAAGACTCTAACTCCTCAAAGCCCATTTTGGCGCTAACAATTCCCTCATTGTTAGATATATTGGAGAAAAAAAATACGGAGACAATAGTCATTGTTTTATAATGAAACAGGTATTAACTATAATTACGCTATTGTCTATAGTCTTTGGTTACTCACAAACCAAAGAGATAGAAGATCTCACCTTAGAGTTAACGTTCCAAAAGTTGGATACTTCTAAAGTCAATACCTCTATTAAACTTATTGAACTTTTATACGAAGCTGGCGAATACGACAGAGCACTCATGTTTATTAATCAGAGTGAACAATTATCTGAAACATTAAATTATTCTAAAGGTACAGCGGAATCGATTTATCATAAAGCGATTATATTTTCGAGCAAGGATGATTATTTTAATGCAGTTGACAACTTCAACAAATCAAAGAAAATATTCGAAACTCTTAATGACTCGCTCGGTATTGCCAAAGTAAATAATGGTGTTGGACTTATTGAAATAAAAAGAGGTAATTATAGAAAAGGTTTAGAATCTTCCTTAGCGGCTGTTAAAATCTTTGAGAAAAAGAACCTTAACAATGACTTGAGTACTGCTTATAATAACCTAGCAGATGCTTATTACAAAACCAATGAGCTTGATAAGTCTCTCGAATATAATTTTAAGGCCCTCGAAATAAGGCAGACACTTAATGATAGCTTAGATATTTCCTTTACGTTAAAGAATATTGCATCTCTTTATTCTATAAAAAAAGACCATAGAAAGTCTATTGAATATTACGACCGCGTTTTTAATTTCCTCAAAGCCAATCAAGATCCAAAACTACAGGGAGAAATTCTTCCTAAAATAGGGCAAGAATATCTTAACCTCAAAGAATATACAGAAGCAGCTGACTATTTAGTTAGAGGTCTTCGATATAATAGGCGAATTAAAAACGATGAAGGACTGCTTCAAACACTAAACAGTATTGGTGACCTTAATATACAAGATGGTGATTATAAAACTGCCCGAAATCAGTTATATGAAGCCAATAAGATTGCGAACCGAATAAACAACCAAAAAGCTTTATTGCGTAATTATGATTTGTTGATGCAATTAGATTCAATCGAAGATAATTTTAAGAGTGCTTTTGTTTGGCAGGGAAGGTATCAAAAATTAAAAGATAGTATTTACAATGCTGATTTTGTAACTGTAGGTAGACTGGATAATGACTATGAATTAGAGCGTACTAAAGAAAATTTTAAACAACAGCAGGCTGCGCAAGAAATCATAACCAAAAAGAAAATCAACGACCTAAAGCTTATTACCTATGCCTTGATAGGCGCCATAATAACTGCGTTGACAGTCCTATTACTTATTTACTTAAAGCGTAAAAGCAGAATACTATATACTCGCGAATTAGAAGAGAAGAACAAACAGATTCAGTTACAAAATGAAGAGATTTTAAGTCAATCAAAAAACTTAGAGGAAATCAATCAAGTAAAAGACAAGTTATTCTCAATTGTTTCGCACGATTTAAAGGATTCAGTCACCTCAATAAAAGGCTTTTTAGATTTACTAAACGAGGGCAGTATTACTAAAGAAGAATTTGAGCATTTGGTACCAGAGCTTACAGAGAATGCAAATAATGCTTCTCTACTCCTCTTCAATTTATTGAATTGGTCTAAATCTCAGATGGAATCTCTTGAGCCAAATCCTGAGTTATTTGATATTCAATCTACGTTTCAAGAAAAAATTCGTTTGGTAGAACAAAAGATTGAAAGTAAAAAGATTATTCTCATCGACGATTCCCAACGTGATTTTGTATATGCTGATAAAAGCATGGTGGAAATCATTATACAAAACCTATTGGCTAATGCGGTTAAATTCTCTAAGAATGGTGATGTTATAACCGTTTCCAATTCAATCAGTAATGGAAAATCGTTACTTTGTATTGAAGATTCTGGTGTTGGCATTTCTAAAGAGAATTTAGATAAGATTTTTAAGAACAACTCTTTTACTACAATTGGCACCAAGGAAGAAAAAGGTACTGGTCTTGGTTTAACTATATGTAAAGAACTGGTTGAACTAAACAAAGGTCGTATCTGGGTAGAGAGCACTGTTGGTGTTGGTAGTAAGTTTTATGTAGAGCTGCCAAAAACCAAATCTTTAGCCATGAGTGCTTACGCAACTATGGAATCTTAAGAAATTTCAATTAAACTATTAGGGGTAGCTTCTAGGTATATTATAGAGCTCTGGGAAGAAATACCTCAGCCATCATACAACGTGCACTTCCACCACCACAAGCCTCGATAGTATCTAAAGAACTAGACATAATCTCACAATGCTTTTCTATAATACTAATTTGAGCTTTACTAAGCGAATCGTAAGCAGCTTGGCTCATAATAAGGTATAACTTATCGTCTTTCCCTTTTACTTGAAGCATATTTCCTGCAAAGTTATTTACTTGTTCCTCAGAAATACGAATCACTTCCTTACTGTCTTCTTCGAGGTGTTTAATCACATTTTTGCGTTCCTTCTTATCATCTATGCTATCCAAACAAATAATGGCAAAAGTTTCTCCTAAACACATCATGACATTAGTATGGTAAATTGGCATACGCTTTCCTTCTACTGTTTGATTTGCCGTAAACACAACTGGGAAATAGTCGAAATCCTCGCAGAATTCAATAAACAACGATTCATCAGCACGAGGCGACAAAGCGCAATAGGCTTTTTTGTTCACGCGGTCCAATAATAAACTCCCTGTGCCTTCTAAAAACAATCCTTCGTCCTCCGCATCACGATAATCGTAAATGTGCTCTATATAAAATCCTTCGTCTTCTAAGGCGAATAATACATCTTCACGTCTCTCATGACGCCTATTTTCAGCAAACATAGGATACAAACCTACGCGACCATCTTCATGAAAAGAAATCCAATTATTAGGAAAAATAGAATCTGGCGTGTCAAAATCATCTGTGTCATCAACCACAACAACATTTACACCAATACCTCTTAGTTTATCTACATAAGCATCAAACTCTTCTTGCGCTCTTGCATTAACAGTCTCTGGAGTCACGTTCTCCATTACTTTTTGATAATAATTATTAACAGCTGTTTGTTCGTTCATCCTAAAGTTGATAGGACGAATCATTAAGATGGTATTTGTGGTTTGTTGCATCGTTTTTAATTAGATGAGCAAAGCTAAAGATTTTGACAATGAAAACAGTTTGACTTTGTTAAAAAAATAGTCTACTTGGTTAACAGTCGATAAAAACAACGGGGGCTGAACTTGTTTCAGTATAAAAACAAAGATTAACGAATATACTTGCCCAATTTTATTTCTTTAAATCGGTGCAATACAATTAAAAAAAATTGATTAAAAGTAATTGTTTTTGATAGGTTTAATCTAATAATTGAAGTAATTGTTTCATAGAATTAAAAGTAAGTGTAGACTTTGATTTTAATTCGTCATTGTAATCGTGAGCCGTAAATCCAAAGACATCAAATCCACCGTTATTCGCTGCGCTTACCCCAGAAAGGCTGTCTTCAATAACGACACATTCACTAGGTTTAAATCCCATAGCTTCAGCTGCCCATAAGAATACTGCCGGGTCAGGTTTCCATTTTTGAATATCATAACAACTAAAAATCTTGTCTTCAAATTTATCAAGCAAACCAATTAAAGATAGATTAAGTTTGATTTTTTCTACTGGCCCACTTGACGCTACACAAAAAGGAATTGAAAGATTATCAAGCACATCCTTTATACCATCTACTGGTTGCACCTGCTCCTTAAATGCTTCATAACTTCGCTGTCTATATTCAGTTTCAAAGGTTTTAGGAAGTGAATTTGGGACTATATTTTCAATCTTTTTTATACAGCTATACAGGAAACTTCCTTTAAAGTGTTTATAGGCATATTCCAAATCTATATTAGCACCATGTTCATTCGCCATATCAACTAATACACCATTACTAATTGGTTCACTATCTACTAAAACACCATCACAATCGAAAATAACACATTTATATTTACTCATAAACTAAGGCGTACTTGAAGAAACTTGCAGTAGCTTACCATTATAGAGTGCATTCCCTTTAAGTGAAAAATCGGCTATATAATCAGCCATTCCCTTTGCAGAAATAGGCGCCTGATAGCCTGGAAAAGCTTCTTCCAGCATTTCAGTTTGGACTGCACCAAGGGCTAATACATTGAAAGATGGTCCAGTTTCTTTATACTCTTCGGCTAATAACTCTGTTAATGTTATCACTGCTGCCTTACTAGAACTGTAAGCTGCAAGTCCAGCAAACTTCATACTACCTTGCACACCTCCCATAGAACTAATTGTTACTACATGGCTATCTTTTTTCATAAATGGTATAACTGTTCGCGTCATTTCTGAAACACCGTACACATTGGTTCTGTAAACAGCATCAAAGTCCTCTATAGTAGTTTCAGCGAATGCTTTATTCAAAAGTGTTCCTGCATTGTTAATCAGAATATCAACGTGTTTCCATTCAGTTTTTACAAAATCAGTTACCTTTTTGTAGTCATCAGATGTATTCAAATCAAAAGAAAAAGAGGTAATGTTATCAAACTGTAGGTTATTTACGGGACGAGAGTTTCTGGACAATGATAATACATTATGTCCCTGATTGGCAAATATATGCACTAACTCGAAACCAATACCTCGACTGGTTCCTGTAATTATAATGTTCTTACTCTTCATTCATCGCTATTTCTTGAGTAGAAGAATTCATCATGCCTTCAATCGCAGGAATCATTTTATTCATAAAACTCGTCATATGTTCAAAATCCATTTTATCTGCTTCATCTCCTACTTTATGATAGTGTTCGAAATTTGTAAAATCAAATGTAGAAATAGCATGCGCAGGCATTTTGAATTCTTTATAAAATGAATAGTTATCTGATCTCATAAATAAACGATAGTCTTTGGCTGTCTTTAAAAATCCTACAACTGCATCTCCA
>CALDUJ010000150.1 GCA_937923735.1 uncultured Flavobacteriaceae bacterium
TAAGGCTTTCAATTATCAAATTATCAATTAATTATACTAATAAATCATTTCAAAAAAATAAATCAAATTAAAACCTATGAATTTAGATCAAGAATTTGATGCCATAGTTGTCGGTACTGGTATAAGCGGTGGTTGGGCAGCTAAAGAGCTCTGCGAGAAAGGACTCAAGACTTTAGTACTGGAACGAGGTAGGATGGTAAAACATCGTGAACATTATCCTACTGCGCACTTAGACCCATGGGACTTACCAAATGGTGGCAGGCCTACTGCTGAAACGATAAAGAAAAAGTTTAAACAAAACCGTACAGGATATACAACTCACGAAGCACGACAACATTTTTTTGTTGATGACTTAAAGCACCCTTATAACGAAGACAGAAGATTTGATTGGATGCGAGGCTATCATGTCGGTGGGAGATCGCTAATGTGGGGAAGACAGAGTTATCGACTTACAGATATGGATTTTGAGGCTAACAAGAAGGAAGGTATTGCCGTTGATTGGCCTGTAAGATATAAAGATGTTGAACCCTGGTATGATTATGTTGAGGAGTATATTGGTGTGAGTGGAGAAAATTTGGGTTTAAAACATTTTCCAGATCAAAAACTACTTAAGCCAATGAACCTCAATTGTGTTGAGGAGCATTTAAAAGAAAAAATTACTGAAAATTTTGATGATGGACGTGTACTAACTATTGGCCGTACTGCCCATATTACTGAAGGCACAAAGCCAGGAGACGGTAGAAGCACGTGCCAATACAGAAACAGATGTATGCGAGGTTGTCCGTTCGGTTCATATTTTAGTAGTAACTCCTCTACATTACCTGCAGCAGAAGCTACTGGTAAAATGACATTGAGACCAAACTCGATTGCTTATGAAGTAGTTTATGACGATACAACAAAACAGGCCACGGGAGTAAAAATTATTGATGCAGAAACAAAAGAAAAAATAGAGTATAAAGCTAAAGTTATTTTTCTTTGTGCCTCTGCTATAGCTTCTACAGCAATCTTGATGCAATCTAAATCAGAGCGTTTTCCTGATGGTTTAGGTAATGATAGCGGTGAGTTAGGTCACAACCTAATGGATCACCATTTTCATGTTGGTGCTACTGGAGAAGCAGAAGGATTTGATGACAAATATTATAAAGGAAGAAGAGCCAATGGCATTTACATTCCAAGATTTAGAAATATTGGTGGTAAAACCAATACAGATAAATTTAAGAGAGGTTATGGTTACCAAGGTGGTGCCTCAAGAGGAACAGGTTCAGAATTAGTTGCAGAATTAAGATATGGCCCTCAACTTAAAGAAGAAATTTTGAAACCTGGTAAATGGCGCATGAACTTACTCGCATTTGGTGAAGCCTTGCCAGACCATAGCAATAAGATGTATCTAGATTACGATAAACTTGATGAATGGGGATTACCAACAGTAACATTTGATGCTGCTTTTGGAGAGAATGAAATCGCAATGCGAGAAGATATGAAAAATCAAGCTGTTGACATGCTTACTAAAGCTGGATTCAAGAATGTAAGAGGATATGATAATAGAGATCGTTTTGCAATGGGATTAGGTATTCATGAAATGGGAACTGCAAGAATGGGAAGAGACCCAAAAACGTCTGTTCTTAATGAATGGAATCAAGTACACGCATGTAAAAACGTATATGTAACAGATGGTTCGTTTATGACCTCTGCGGCATGCCACAATCCATCCCTAGGCTATATGGCATTTACAGCGAGAGCGGCTAATCGTGCTGCTGAAGAATTTAAAAAGAATAACGCTTAAAACAATATCTCATGGACAGAAGAAAAGCGCTTAAAAATATTGGATTAGCAACAGGTTTTATGGTTGCAACTCCATCGATGATTAGTTTACTACAAGGTTGTAAATCTGGGTCCGAGAAATGGGTTCCAGCTTTTTTGAATACAGATGAAGAAGTTTTTGTAAATAACTTTGTGGATATTTTATTGCCAAAAACAGAGGGACTTCCTGGAGCTTCTGATTTAAATGTAACGCAATTCCTTGATACCTTTATGAAAGAGGTATTAGCACCAGAAGAGCAAAAGCTCTTTAGAGGTACTTTATCTGAAATGATTTCGGAACTTAAAGGTGAAGCTAAAGATTTGAATGAAAAAACACCTGATGATTTTAAAAGCATCATAGACAAATATATGTTAGTAAAAGGTGAAATAGATGAGGAACGTAAAGCAAATCCCAGACCTCCCTACAATGAAGCAAATGCCATTAGTGGTAATTTTGTTTACACCAAACCAACAAAAAATGAAGCTTTAAATCATCTCAAGTGGTTGACTATAAGTGCTTATCGTTGGAATGAGCAAATAGGCGAAAACGTGATGCCGTATGATCCAATTCCTGCAACTTATGAATGCGGAGATCTTCAAGAATTAACGGGAGGAAAGGCTTGGTCTATATAATGACATAACAATTGATCAATAGCAATACCTAGTGTTAATTGTTGAAAGCCCGTCCTAAATAAATTTAAGACGGGCTTTTTTAAACCATAAAAATGAAAAAAATCATCCTAGCCTCAATTGCTTTAACATTTCTATTTAGCTGCAAAAGAATGAATAATTCAAAAAAGCAAGAAGTAAATGAAAAATGGGTTTCTCTTTTTAACGGAAAGAACCTAAATGGATGGGTAGTTAAAATAAATGGCTATCTCCTGAACGACAATATCCACAATACATTTAATGTCAAAGATGGCGTTATGAGTGTCTCGTATAAAGACTATGATACGTTCAACAATAATTTTGGTCATATCTTCTACGAAAAACCCTTTTCAAGTTATAGGCTAAAAGTAGATTATAGATTTAAAGGGGAACAAGTACCAGTTGGAGCCGAATGGGCTCTTCGTAATAGTGGTATCATGCTACATTCTCAATCACCAGAAAGTATTGGCCTTAATCAAGCGTTTCCCCTGTCTATTGAAGCGCAAATGCTTGGCGGAGTAGAGAAAGGGATATCTAGATCTACAGGAAATTTATGTACTCCTGGTACTAACGTCGTAATGGACAATAAACTGATAACCGAACATTGCATTAATTCAACTGCCGATACATATTATGGTAAAGAATGGATACATATGGAGGTTATGGTAATTAGAGATTCAATTATAACACATTCTATTAATGGTAAAGAGGTTATGCGTTATTACCAGCCACAAATAGGAGGTGCTGATATAAATAATTATAATGGCAATTGGGAAGATAGAATAGGTGAGCCATTAGAAAGAGGTTATATTGCTTTACAAAGCGAAAGTCATCCCATAGAGTTTAAGAATATAAAAATACTTGAACTTGATTATTAATAGCTTGATATAGACACTATCATGGAAAGAAGAAAATTCATTAAGAATACTGCATTAGCTGGCACATTAAGTGCTCTACCCCTTAATCAAGTATTCTCCAAGACCAATAATATGAATATACATAGATTCAATCTAAAATACGCTCCTCATATTGGCATGTTTAAACATCATGCTGGAGATAATGTAATAGATCAACTCAACTTTATGGCAGATCAAGGTTTTACTGCTTTTGAGGATAATGAAATGCGAAACAGACCTATTGATGAACAGGAAGCTATGGCAAAGGCCATGAAAGAAAGAGGACTTACAATGGGCGTGTTTGTAGCACACAAAATTTATTGGAAAGAACCAAATTTGGCTAGCGGTAAACAAGAATGGCGCGACGAATTCCTAAATTATATTACATCCTCTGTTGATATTGCAAAACGAGTAAATGCCAAATGGATGACTGTTGTTCCTGGTCATGTAGACTTAAGACAAGATATAGAATACCAAACAGAGCATGTGATTGAAACTTTAAAACAAGCTTCAAAAATATTAGAACCGCATGGTATCATCATGGTTTTAGAACCACTGAATTTTAGAGACCATCCCGGACTTTTCTTAACAGAGTCGCCACAAGCTTATCAAATATGTAAAGCCGTTGATTCTCCTTCTTGTAAAATCCTGTTTGATATATATCACCAACAAATACAAGAAGGCAACTTAATACCGAATATTGAAAAATGCTGGGATGAAATTGCCTATTTCCAAATTGGAGATAACCCTGGTCGTAACGAACCAACTATAGGCGAAATTAACTATACTAATATATTTAAATATATTCACAGTAAAGGCTTTAATGGTGTATTAGGCATGGAACATGGTAACTCTATGCCTGGTAAAAAAGGAGAAGAGAGGGTTATTAATTCGTATAAGAAAGTAGATAACTTCCTTTTATAAAAAAAGCCGTTTCACTATTGCGAAACGGCTTTTTAAGCAGTTAGTTTAGGTTATGTAACCTAGGGGATTATTGCTTTATTAATTTGATACTTTTTGTACCATTTTCTGAGCTTACTCTAGCAAAATACAATCCAGCTGGCAAATCAGTTGCATCAACTTCAATAGCATTTCTATTAGGTGTTAAGCTCATTACAGATTTTCCTAACATATCGAATACCTGTACAGATGTAATATCTTGACCGTTTGTCTTGATATTCCATTTGTCTGTAGACGGGTTTGGATATACTGTAAATTCAGACACATTAAAATTAGGGTCATTACTTAGAGTAAGATTACTAAAAGTGATTCCTCCAAAGACTCTGCCAGCTAGCTCATCACCAGGGCTAGCAATTAGACCATAAACTGAATATCCGATTTGCATAACCTCATCAGTTGCTACAATTTCGGATAATGGGCTTGTGACAGAATGAGCTCCTGTAGAAGTTATAATAGTTTCATATGTTCTTGTATAACTAAAATCAGCTGGAAAAACCTTGATAAAAGCCTTAACAACATAACCCGGTTCAGTTAATCCAAAAGCATCAACATTTCCACTAACTACAAAGTCTTCAGAGAAAAAGTCTGGATTATCTGTTTTAGTCTTTTGTATGAAAGAGTTCAATTCGACTTTCTTATTAGGACTACTTGCTAGAGCTGGGTCAGGATTTGGGTTATCAAACCATGCTGAATTATTACTTTCGTTAGACCATATAGCGAAGTTTGGAAAACATGTTACTGTTCCATTAACATCATCAACATCTGTTCTCAAATCAGCAACTGGATAACCAAAGCCAAACGCAAAAGTATCATCAGAGGCATTAAAAGCATTAACATAACCAATCCACTCTTCTGGACAGTCATTCGGACAAGAGCCGCCACAGTCTATACCTGTTTCATCGCCGTTTTGAATTCCATCATCACAAGTCGGTGCTGCTAAGGAATCTCCGGCTATCCCTGTTACATTATCAACATAAGTGGTAGTATCTAGAGCATTATTCTGACTACACCCATCACACCATCCGTTATTACTTATATCATACAATGGAAAAAAGACAATACTGGAAAATTGATCATTTGGGGGGTTGTACCCTGGTTGACTAGTATCAGCAGGAACATTAAAATCAAATGATAAAGTTTCCCAACCTGTTCCACCGTGGGCAGCAGCTGTTTTAGAATCTTTTGCTGGATCAGCAGCTGGGTCACCATCAGCGGCATCTGCATCACTATCAGATAGTTTAGCTAAGAACTCTCTTGGCGTATCAGAATATACAGAAACAGTCATAACTTTATTAGATGTTGTCATATCTATTTTGTTATTCTGCATAATCAATTTAGCTCCTTGCCACGGCTGTCCTGAAGCAGCTGTTATCAGCTCCATGGACTTTTCGCTAGGAGTAGCAGGGTCAGCAGTGATAGCAGAGGTAATTCCATCAAAATCTGCAGTAGTTGGTTCAGCACCTTCAAAATCTTCTAACACAGTTTGAGAATACCCCAAAGTAGCTGTTAAAAGAAAAAACAGTAAAGTAATTTTTTTCATAATTTTTATCGGTTTAATTAATATTTGTTCACAATATCTAAATTTATTAGGTATAATAGTGTTAATAACACCTATACAAAAACAATACAACAATAGAAAAACCTATAACTTCTAGCAAAAAAGGCTAACTTTTCTCGAAAATTGAAATTTCTGAGTCGTTGTTTGTTACAATAATCAGGTTCTTGTTTTCCTGTTGAAGTAGTTTTATATCTCTATTATCATACGGAACATAAAATCCACTTTTAATAGGAGATACGAAGCTAAAATTATTATTACCATCTCCAAGTAAAACACCTCCGTAGCCAGCATCATAACGTGTTGTTTCTACCTCTACTCCATAATGATTACCTACAGTAATTATATCTTGATGTCCGTCTTTGTTTAAGTCCATGACTAAGGTTGATTTGATTGGAGATACTTGGACTTCATTTGGAAGCGACCTTCTAACAAGGTTTCCGTTATCATTAATCAATATAATACTTTCAAAGCTCTTAATTTCGTAGACAACAGCATCATTAACTTTATCTTCAGGTAAGATTTCTACCAACTTAGAGGAAGCAAAACTATGATAGTCCTTAAATTTTTCTGAAACATATGGCATTTGCTGACTTGTACATTCTCTTCCCCTTACCGGAACATAACCATCCTTGTAAAACTTTGCCAATACAACATCATTAGTACCATTATTATCAAAATCATTGGCATATACTTTAAAAGGGTGTTCTTCCGATGCTTTGAATTTATTATTCTTACCTAGGTTACCAACAATATAATCGTCATCACCATCACCATCTAAATCACTTGCGGTAATTGACCACCAAATTCCTCGGGTTTCCTTAAGGCCAAATTTCTCCGAGGCATCCTCAAAAAGACCTTTGTTATTGTTAAACAGCTTAATTTCCATCCATTCGCCTACAATCATTAAATCCTCATCGTTATCATTATCGACATCGGTAAAAACAGCATCAGTAACCATACCTATATTGTTAAATTCTGGAGCTACTTCTTGAGATGCTTTTTTAAAGTTTCCATTATCATTAATCAAGAAATAACTTGTTGCCGGAAATGTATATTTTCCTGGAATTAATCTTGTTCCCACAAACAAATCCAAATCACCATCATTATCAATATCTGAAGATTTAACACATTGAGTACTTTCGTAGATATTAGGTAAGGCTTTTTCGTTTAAAACAAAATTTCCTTTTCCATCATTAATATAAAGTCTGTCTTTGAGGTTAACATCTCCTCTTTTGAACTCACTACCGCCACTGGCTATATACAAGTCTTGATCATTATCTCCATCTACGTCTAAGAACAAACATCCCAAATCTTCAGATTGCTTTTGCTTTTTCCATGGTTGGGTTAGGTTTTTGGTGAATTTTCCATTTGGATTTTGCAGATAAAGTAAACCACTTTGATTAACAGCTCCTCCAACAAACAAATCTTCTAATCCATCGCCATTAACATCAGCTTTAGCTGTAAATGGACCATTTTGAGATACATTATGAGGTAAGAGTACTTCTTCTTTAAACTCATCATAATTGTTCTCTTTGTGAGAATAATCTATACCAATATCCTTTGTACTGACTTTTGCTACTAAAGTCCCTTCTTCTTCAATATCACTGCTTTTTATTTTACTATTGGAGTGCTTTACAGAGACAATACGATTAGCTGCAATATTTTCAATAACATTTTGTTTACCATCTTGCCAGGTAACAACAATCTTCTCTACTTCCTCATCATTACCCAATCCAAAAAACAGGTTGTGTTCTACCGATGAGATAAAGCCTCTAGTCACAGTGTTTTCTGCTATTTGTTTTTTGCCATTATGATAAATAACAGCTTTTGCTCCGATACCAAATTTATTCTTCTCAGGGCCTTCCAAGTTAATTTTTAAAAAGTTTCCTTTAGCTTTGTTATTGTATACAAATGCTGGAGCGTCGGTATTATTCGTAACTACATCTAAATCTCCATCATTATCTAAATCTCCATAAGCCATTCCATTAGAAAAGCTAGGTGTATCAAAACCCCATTCTTTGGTCATTTTTTCAAACTCCAAATTTGATTTATTTCTAAAAACATAATTAGAAATAGGTATCGATGGAGTATCCTTACTCAATTGAAACAAATCTTCAGCTGTTGAACCCTTACTAAGATTTTGAACCTTTTTTCTGTAATCATTATTATCTACATCCTTTTTTATACCATTGGAAACAATAATATCTTTCCAGCCATCATTATCTAAATCTACCATTAGGCTTGCCCAACTCCAATCGGTAAAAGAAATCCCAGCCATATTGGCTATATCAGAAAAACTTCCTAAGCCTGTGTTAATCTGCAAAGAATTGGTCATATATTGATAATGCGCACCAGCATTAACCATATTTTGGAAAGCTTCCGTACTCATTGAAGCCATATTGGTTTTAGATCTGTAGTGATCTTCTGGAGTCATATCTGTTGTAATCAAATCAATTAACCCATCATTATTTATATCGCCTGTATCAGAGCCCATACTTAGTTGTGTGATATGCTTGAGTTTTTCATTAATAACATTGGTGAATGTGCCATCACCATTATTATAATACATGAAATCTGGTTCTGCGTAGTCGTTCGCTACATATAAATCTGTCCATCCATCGTTGTTAAAATCTGTGGTATTAACACTTAAACCATAAGCTATATCTTTTGTAATACCTACTTCGTCTGAAACATCCTTAAATTTCCCGTTATCATTTCTATACAATCTATCCCTAAAGAATTTAAACTGGTCTCGAGGAATTTTATTAATCAATAATAATTTCTTATCAGCAACTTGATTAACTTGGTACATATCCAAATCCCCATCATTATCCATATCGAAAAAAACAGCTTGTGTAGAAAACCCGTAATCTCCCAGACCATATCTTTGAGCAGATTCTGTAAATGTTAAATCTTGATTATTGATATATAATTGATTTCTTCTATCTTCAGGGTTAGCTGAATTTCCATTGCGGCTTACATAAATATCTAGAAAACCATCTCCATTAACATCTGCCATAGTAACACCCCAAGTCCAACCGGAATTTTTTGCAGCTTTAGATTTTTTAGTAATATCCTCAAACTTAAAATCGCCCTTATTGAGGTATAATCTGTCCGCTACTTGATTTCCCCCAAAAAATATATCTGATAAGCCATCATTATTTATGTCTCCAATGGCTACTCCTGAGCCAACATACATTTGGCTATAGTAATAGTGATTAAAATAAGTAGATTCTTTTATCGTATTACTAAAATCTATACCCGTTATATCAGGCGACAACAATTCAAGACCTCCAACTAATTCTCCAGAATGTAAATCTCTAAGTGGCTTATCACATCCAACAAGTGAGAGAAAGATAATTATTACAAGTATTCTTTTTGTCATACTAGAATGTTTATGCTTCAAAAATATTAATCGATACTCTTACACATGCAAAAAAATAGTTAAAATATGGGTCTCATGCTTATCCTAAAATCCTTCTTTTATCCGGCTCTTCTCTAATCTGGTTAGTGCTCTTTTCGTTTATCTAACTCAGTTCTAATTTCATTGGCACGGTCTTCACTTAAATCATAATTACGCATGACTAACATAGCAACAATCACTCCTACAATTGGGAGAAGAGAATAGAACATTCTAATCCCTGTTACAGATGATGTTGTAACGTCCTCGGCTTGAAAGCCTACCAGCCACAAAATCGTACCACCGAGCAAAGCTGCAAATCCATATCCCACTTTTACCATCCACCAATATACAGCTCCTAAAACACCTTCTCGACGTTTACCCGTATTTAATTCATCTAAATCACAAACATCCGCTGTCATAGACATCATTATTGTAAACAAACCACCAATGCCAAAGGAATGGAAAGGCAATGCATACAAAAATAAATGAGGCTTACCCTCAATAAACAAAAACCAAAATAATATGTATCCTATGATTGATATAGATTGTGATATCATGAATGTTCTTTTCTTACCTATTTTTTTTGCCATATACGCCACAATAGGAATCACTAAAAAAGTTGTGCATAATGCCCCAATACTTCCGTGCATAGAAGGCCAAATTCCTGCTGCAGCTTGATTACTGTTAAACATATGATGCCATATTATTAACGGTGTAAATGATGCTATAACATTAAAGGAATTAAAGATTAAAAAGGTAGCAAGAGCTATTTTTCTGAACTGCTTAATTTTAAAGGCAGCAAATGCTGATTTAAATATTTCACCAATACTACCAATAACATATTTAAAGCTTATAGGTAGAAAATCCGTTCGGTCTTTGGTTGATTTACTTTTAATAAAAATAGCTGGAATAACAGCAAATATTGTACAAGGTATCGCTACCCAAATCGATAGCTCTCTAACACCATAATCTGCACCGTTAGGAAACCACTCTGGGTCGTATAAAATAACCCAAAACCATGGTGCTATTACCCAAGCCCACTGACCAATCCATTGCGCAACAGCCATAATCTGAGTGCGTTCATGAAAATCGTCACTCATTTCGTAACCCATAGCTACATAAGGTACACTAAAAATAGTGAGCCCCAAATAAAACACTAAAGACCATAAAAAGAAATACCAAAAATTAAATGTTATTCCACTTTCCTTAAATATTTGCCACATTGCGACATAAGCTAAACCCATGATAACCCCACCAATCAGAACATAAACACGTCGTCTTCCATATTTGGATTTTGTATTATCTGAAATATAGCCCATAATAGGATCTGTTATAGCGTCAAAAATTCTTGGAGCAAATTGAATTACTCCCCAAAGAAATGGTGCAAACCTTAAATCTTGAACCAACACAATGATAAATACACCAAGTGCTGCAGGAAACATTTGATTGGCTAGCATACCAAACCCGAAGGCAACTTTTTGACCAAATGGTATTTTACTTATAGCTGTAGACATAATTATGTTGTTTAGTTAGTGTTTTATTGTACTTTTTATTTCTGACTTGGGATTACGATGGTTTGAATGGCTTTGCCATTTATCTTTACATCAATAGATTTTTCTTGCAGTGTCAATCTAAATTCTTTAGGCTCAGGATTTTCATTAAATGCAACAATTGCTATGGAACCATCTGGATTTTTGGCTGCTGTTATCATCAAGCTATCATCTTGATTATCTAAACCAATTATTACTGCGTTTGGTCTTATGAATTTGCTAAAGTGACTCATTGTATAGTATAATGGTGTAAAATACACTTCATCATTTTCTGGGTCTACAATTATTGGAGCAACACACCAATTCTTAAACCAGTTAGGCCCTCCTTGGCGGTCTAGAACCATGTTCCAATCTACCCAACCGTCTACCCAATTGTTAAGGCAGCCAATAATATCTCTCGCATAACGATTTACAGGGGCATATTTAGGATGTAGGTGTTTGTCCTTTTCAGGTGCCCAATCCCAACCCCAATCTGTAGCTCTTTTTTCCCAATACCAGGTATCTTCTTGCCATTTAGGGACTTCTGAATCCACACATGCTTCGGTCTGAATAAGTAGTTTATTAGGTGCTTTTTTATGTGCGTATTGTAATTCCTCAGGAAATATTTCATACGTACTAGCATACCAATGTACCGCAGTACCATCGAAATATTTTGAAGTCTCTTCATTCTCATACATAACATCAACCCATTGTTTTAGATGATCACGGTTTTGGTCATAACCTAATATTTTTAACTCATCCTTTCCATCTGCCTCTAACTTTGGCCCTAAATGATTCATTACGAAGTCGTTCTGCTCTTCAGCAGTAAAGTGCATACTTTCCCAATTATTGCCGTTGCCTAACGGTTCATTCTCAACTGTAAATCCCCAAATATCTATACCTTCGGCTTTGTAGGCATCTGCATATTTTGAGAAAAACAATGCCCAGGTATCGTAATACTCAGGAAGCAATTTGCCACCAACCCATTTGTTATTGTCTTTCATCCAAGGTGCTGCGGTCCATGGTGACCCAAATATCTTGAACCCATCTTCAGAGGAAGCCATCGCATCTTTTATCATGGGAATTAAATCGTCTTTATCTTCTTTTATGGAAAAATGCTTTAATTCTTTGTCACCTTCAACTGGAGTATATGAGTAATTGTTGAGTGAAAAATCACAAGAATTCATGTGTGTTCTTGCTAGAGAATAGTTAGCTCCTTCTCTGCTGAAATAAGCATCTATCACTTTTTTACGATTCTCCTTTCCAAGTTTATTTAATAAATAGGCAGAAGATTCAGTAAAAGCACCACCAAATCCAGTAATTGTTTGAAATTCTTTATTAGGAAAGATATTCACATTTAAAAGTGAATCTCCTACAGAAAACTCAGTAATCTTGTTAAGTTTATTGCCATTGGCAGATGTTTCGTAAACATCTACATGTAATAATGAATCATTATTACTACAATTGGTCACAGCTAAAAAGATGCACAGTGTAAAACAATACTTTAAGCATGTCATGCCATATTAATTTAAATTAAACTTAGTTATGCTTCATAATTTCCATTTCAGTAGGTGGTACAGATACATCTTTCATTAGGGCGTCTTTATTTCCTTCGTAAGTTTTTGTAATTGGGTTTCCATTTCTAGTGAGTCCATCAAATATGCCTTTATCTACCATATCCCAAAGTGCATATTTTGCTTTTCCTTCAACCGTAAACAGACCAAAATGATTTTCTGAACCGCCTGGGTTTTGTGCATCTTTCCATGGCTCGTTAAAGGCTTCAAAATAAAAACAGGAAATGTTATTCTTATTTGTCCACTCTCTTATCAGTTCATGGAATAAAGCTTCTTTATACTCGTCAGTGGCTTTTGATGCTTTAGGCCCATAAAAACCATTAGATGAAGTTGCCCAACCTGTTTCTCCAATATGTATTGGTTTGTCTGCGCCTACGGACTTCATATAGTTAACAACTGCTTGATATTGCGATACGGCATAGTTGAATGACCTTTGCATAGCTGCATCAATTTTTTCGATATCAGAAAGCGCTTGCTCTGTTTCAGGAACTCCCCAAAATTCTGGGTTATAATGCGTGTCATGCATAGGATAGGTATGCATAGAGATAAAGTCTACAGCATGAATTAGTTTATTTAAATCTTCTACATGATATTGGTTTTCGCCTCCACCCCAAGAGGCAAAATTATCTGAGCTAGTTATCCAAACATCCTCAGGTAGCTTTTCAGCTTTCTTAAGTTCTTGTAAATGGTTTACCCACTTTAATATAATCCTAGGATCCACAAAATAACCCGCCTGCCATTTTACCATCGCTTCGTTACCAACGGCAATAACTTTTACGATATCTGGGTACTCGTTAGCCAATTTAACCGCAGATGCAATTTCAAAGGCATTTCTTTCGCTTTCCTCATGATGTACCAGTGGTTGGTCCGTCCAAGCATTTTTACAATCTATCCATGCTCCTAACATCACATACATCTCAAAATCAGGGTTTTCCTCTTTAAGCGTTTTTATAGCCTTAACCAAATTAAATGCATGGGGCAAATGGAGTTTATAGGTCCTTACGATGCCAACACCCATAGCCGACAGGAGCTTCATATCCTCTTTTAACTCAGCTATTGTTGGTTCGATATCATGATTTTTATCTCGATAGCCGCCATAAGACATGGCTAAATACTTTGGATTTCCTAAAATATCCTTCGCTGTTAGATTTGGTCTTTTTTTCACGGTCTTATTATTTGAACCGTTACATGAAAACATAATCATAGCTAAAAAAAGATAAGCGACTATTTTTATGTATCTCTGCATGTTGTTTCTTTTTACTTTTTGAGTGATACTTCTATATGGTTAATATTTCCTGTTCTTTCAAAAACTGCACTACTAGTTCCTTTATCGAGCTCCAAATTTTCAAAATTCACTTCAGAACCGTCATTATTAATAACTCTAATAAAACTGTCATTACTCAATTTGTATACGATTGGAATCTGACAATAGGTAAAGCATAGAGAATCCTTTTCTACTTCAATTTCTTCTAGTTTATTTTTAAGATTTACATATTTGAATGTACTTGAAGATTTAAGAAATTCTTCTCCCCTTAATAGTCTTGGGTTAAACTGAAGTAAGCCATCTTTCACTATAATTCCAAGCTCTCCGAATCTTGATAAAATATCTTCTTTTACTTGACCTGTCATTCCTGGTTGTTGTGCTCCTTTTCCTCCTGGTGTATGCGAGTAGGCATCCGTAGGAAAAGCACCATACAATTCAGGTGATTTATGTACACCAATACCTTCATTTATTTCGTAATAATGATCTAGCAATCCTCCAATTGTAATTTCGCTTTCTCCATCGTTTACGGCTTTTAGACTAGTTTCCTGAACACTCAGTAATAATTTAGATACCATGTGCCAATAAATAGATCCTAATCCTTCGTAACCATAAAAAGTACCTGATCGGCCTGTGAATGATTTATGATTAAACATATCTTCGAATACTTCCAGAAGATACTTAGTTTCCTTTTCTGCACGGGGTTGATATTTTGTGCCTGACAATTTTGAAAGTGCTTCTTTTAGGCTCTTAGCATTGTTAAAGTTTCCGTTGAAGTGATAATTACCCAACATATCCTTTTCGATAATTTGAGAATCTCCATCTTCGGATAACTGCTTCAATAATTCTGATTTTGCCACAGCAGGTGCTGGAATATTATTTCGGTCCACAAATTGTGGCAACTGCTTGTCTGGATAGAGTATGTAACTGTATTGATCAGGACGGAATAGAGCACTACTCTTTAAAGCATTTAATAATTCCAATGATGCTTTACCAGATATATAACCTGAGCTTAAAACTGCTACCTGTCCTTCTAGCATTTCTGGCAAATACGAAATTGAGACTTCTAAATCGCTTTGTACAGTCATCAAATTATAAGCATGGTATAATTTATCCTGCCTCTTATTGGCTCTAATGGAATGCTCTAAATAGTTATTGGTCAGCTCTAAAAACTGAAGCATATCTGCTTTAGTAAGTGTTTTCTTTTGTCCTGTAAAACCTTTTTCATAAATCGCCCAGCGATAATCGCTACCTGCATTACCAAGGCCATCCATAACTGTTTTTCTATCTGTATCGGAAATTTTACCAGAAAGTATTTGTTTATTAGAAGCAAGTGCAAATACAGTTTTTTCAAAAAATTCTGATAACTCTTCAGAAATTTGATAGTCTTCATTCGAAGCATCTTTTACAACATCATTAAAAAATGCTAAGAAGCGTCTCAGATAATAAAGCGTTACCATTGATACTCCATTTCCTACCAGTGCATTGTTAGCATCATTCCATTCCGGACGCTGGGTATTCATCCAAATACCAGCTTCTGGAATAAAGTTCGACACTTTTGCCAATACCGTAGCAAGTAACTTTTCTATTAAGTTAACCGTGTAAATCGAGGCATTCTTGTCGGTCATTAAAACACCATCTGCACCTATTACTTCTCTTTTTTCATCTATTTTCTCATTGAGTCTGTAATCAAAATCAATAGTGTCTTTAGGGTTAGCTAGTGTCTCTTCGTAGGTTTTTATTTTGTATGGTACATTGGAATACACAAACATATCCTGATTAAAATAACTCGCTAACTTACTTGGATAATAGTTTTCCATAAACTCCAAGAACTTTAGTAAGTAGATTATTTGATGATCTCCCCAATACCCTATGTAAGACCATGGATCATCTTCTTCAATAACCTCCCAATCTATACCTCCTTTTGTTACACGATAAGGGTTATAACCATCAAAAGTTGTAGCATTTAAGAATTTATGAATCATACTCTCTATAAACCCTGGATAAGAATGTGCCAAAGCCTCCCAATTCTGGAAAATATCTCGCCAATTACCTTCGTAATCTAGAATTTTAGAGCCATCAACCTCACTTTTTGTGTTAATCGAAAACTTATTCCAAGGTCTACTCGGGTCACCATGTCTTCTACTGAATTTTAATGGTAGATATTCAAAACATAGTCTTTTGAAGTTTGTATCGCCATCATTCTCGGCAATAGATTGTATAAAGTTTAAATCAAACTCTTCAGGGAGTTTTGCTAGTATATTTTGTTTCTCTTTGAAGGTGTTTTTATTGGCATTAAAAATGTAATTAACAAAATCTTCTTTTTCAATTTGGTAGCCATTATCAAAAATACCACCACGCATTATGTTAAATAATGTATTTGAAAAATGCCTTGTATTCCTGAGCTGATCACTACTCAATTGTAGAGCGTCTGAAGCTGCTGCAAGTTCAATTAAATTCTTTGTACCTAATTCAATGTCATTATTTATGGCTGAGTCTAAATCAGATTCATTTTTAATTGTTTCAATAATCTCAGTAACTGCTGTCATTGATTTATTAACATCAGTAACAAACTGCCAAATACTATGAGATTCAGGAGAAAGTTTTAATTCTGCACTAATAAAATAAGCACCTTTCTCAGCTCTAATATCTGTTTCTTCGTGAATATCCTTTCCTCTTCTAAAATCGTCTAACTGCAATGAGGACAGCAAATATTTAGGATTATCTAATCCTTTAGACCATACAACGTTAGTTTTTAAAGCTTCACTAGGTTCTGCTTTATCTACTATAATAGCGCTTAATGAATACAATCCTAAGCCAACGCTTTTTTCAAGCTCCGTCTTTTTGTAAGCATCCACTAAATTACTACTGGCATTTTGTAAATCAGGATTTACACCATGAGGCATAATATTTTGTAGACCATCTAATAAATTAATGTTTACATCTGATGTGCTGTGATTAATCAATTTTGACTTCTTTACAAAACCAAATCGATCGCTAGAATTCCATTGATATCGGAATGTCAGATTTAAATCCTCATTGATTTCTTCAAAAATGACTTTATTACCGTACTCGTTTTTATAAAGATTTCTTTTAATCTTATAAATTCCTTTATAACGGTCGGAGAAAGGCTCCCATAAGTATGTCTTTTCCTTTTTATGAACTTGTAAAATGGTTTTACTTCCTGTTATTTCAGAAGATTCAGTTATTTTATCATCTGTGTAATAAGGGAATAATGCATAATTAGAATTTTTTCTACCTGCTGTTAACCCTCCATTACTGGATATAAACATCCAGTGATTGGAATCGCTCACGAGACTCATAAAAAAGGGTCTCATGTTATCACTATTAGAGATTTTATAATACACTTCATTCTCAAAGGTTATCAATTCTCCTTTAATTTCGTTTTCATAAAAAGAAGCGATATTACTTCCTATGTATATTTGGTTGTCAGTCATTGAATTAATTTTTCCTCAAAAGAGTTAAGCTCTTTTGTTTCAGGGAATTTTCGAGTAAAAGACTAGCTAGTTTAATACTAAGCTAGCCTTTTCAGTATTGAAATATGGTTAATTATATTTCTATAAGGTTTATCTTACTCTAATCTAATATCATCAAAATAATAAGTTTCGCTAGTACTGGTAACTTCACCATCTGTACCATCTGGATTATCAGGCTTAATAACAAATTGATTTAATCCTGTGTTACTTGGAGGTATTCCCGTAAATACGATTTCTACCTCTGTCCAAGTGTTAGCTTGAGTAATGGTTGCATATTGTGGCCCTGGATTTCCAGAACCTGGAGATTGTGGGTCACTATTAACTTCAAATCTCATTACGACATTAGCCTTAGTAGAATATATTTTAACTTTAAATGTCTTTGTAGCATCAAAATTACTTGGGAATGCGTTTTGGAAACCTGCCCATCTATTCGTTCCAGAACCTTTATCAACTTTCAATACATAATCAGAGGTGTTTATACCTGACATTGATGGATTATCAGCTAGCACTGTAGTAATGCTTCCAACATCATTAAACGTACTAAGGAATGACTCGCAACTCTCAAAGTTTATTGGGAAAGCAGTTGCAGCAACAGCATCTCCTGCACAGCCTCCGCCACCTGTACCAGTACCAGTATCGCAATCATCGCAGAATAGAGATACGTTGTCAATAACCACTACACCAGTAGCTGCTCCCATATCAAAAAGAACGCGACTATTGGCGCTACCAAAATCAGCTGATGATAGATTTAGCTCAAATGTCTGAGTAGTAGTTGTTAAATTAACTTCCTCTGTTGCGGCAGTCCAAGGGTTTTCATTAAGACCAATGCCTGCAACCAATGTACGGTTACCATCGGATGAAGCATCAAAGGTCAAAGTATAGTTCTTGCCCTGCTCAATTTCTACTACTTGGCTTAAATTAACATCAAATGGATTTCCGGCGGCCATAACATTTGCGAAGTTAAATGAGTTTCCACCATCTTCTTGGAGGTTAGCGGCATTTCCAAACCATGGATCTATTGATCCAGACTCGAAATCTCCATTGGTTAAAAGCCCATCATCAAAAGTTCCTCCACCTCCACCACCAGTGCCGTAAACCATTAAATCATCAAAATAATAAGTACTACCATCTGCAACATTAAAATTGAAGAACAACACAATTTTATTAAACTGTGGTGTAGCAGTAGGTGCAAAATCAAACGTTAATTCTTCCCAACTATTGGCCGCTGTTGTATTTTGCAGAATTTCAACAAAATTTCCAGCATTTCCTATTTCCTCCAATTTCAATAGAACAGGTGTATTTGCAACAGGAGACCAAATCTTGATTTTTAGACCCTCAACAGCATTAAAATCTAACTTATCGGCCAAATCAATTTGAAGATTATCGAAAGGTGAATTATTGGCTCTAGTAGCCTCACCAACTTTACACGAAGTATTCACTGATCCAGAATCATCCGGATTGTCTATCCATGCAAATGTTGTATTATCTTGAATAAAAGTAGGTGTATTACTTTGGAAAGTAATATTTAAATCGGCCGCAGCAATGGACTCTGCAGTTTCAGGAACACAAGTTCCACCACCACCGCCTCCGGTGCCATAAACCATTAAGTCATCAAAATAGTAAGTACTCCCATCAGCAACATTAAAATTGAAAAACAATACTATCTTGTTAAATTGTGGTGTTGCAGTAGATTCAAAATCAAAGGTTAACTCTTCCCAAGTATTTGCAGCTGTTGTGCTTTGCTGAATTTCAACAAAATTTCCAGCATTCCCTATCTCCTCTAACTTTAAAAGTACAGGTGTATTTGCAACAGGCGACCAAACCTTAATTTTAAGACCCTCAACTGTACTAAAATCTAACTTATCAGCTAAATCTATTTGTAAATTATCAAAGGCTGAATTATTTGCTCTTGTCGCTTGACCAACTTTACATGATGTATTAATTCCTGAAGCATCCGGATTATCTATCCATGAAAATGTCACATTATCTTCAATAAAAGTCGGTGTATTACTTTGGAATGTAATGTTTAAATCCGCAGCGGCAATCGATTCTGTGGTTTCTTCAGTACAATCACCACCACCTGTATTTGAACCATTGATGGTAATGGTATCAGTAAATGTTATAAAAGGGCTTGCTACATTTCTAGCAGATAATACAACTTCGTATGTTCCAGGTTGATATACATGCGAAGGGTTTATCTCAGTGGACTCTTCGTCATCACCAAAATCCCAGTGATAAACATTTGCATTCTCAGATGTATTTATAAAACTCACTACGCCTGTTTCTTGATTTATAGTATATGTAAAATGAGCTACTACCTCTGGAAGTATTACATCATCTTCTTCACAATTAACCATAGCCATACCAATGAATAGCACCGATAGGATTTTAATAGATTTTAATATGGTTTTCATAATATATTTGTTTAATTATAATTAATAGTTTCTTTCGTATACTCTTACGTAGTCAACCAACATGGTTTGTGGAAATACTGTTTCTGCATTAGGCGCGCCTACATAGTTGCCTCCTACGGCCACATTCATTATTATAAAGAATGGACCATTGTCAAAAACCCACTCACCAGTTACATCTTCTGGTGTAATCTGGTTATATAGTACATCATCTACATAAAAGTTGATATACTCTGGACCCCATTCGATACCAAAAATGTGAAACCCAGTATCAAATCGATCGTTAACCAAATCGTAAGATTTACCGATAGACAGTCCTGCATTATAACCTGGCCCGTGAACAGTACCACTCATTAAAGTAGGCTCTTGCCCTCTGTTTTCCATAATATCTATCTCTCCACATTGAGGCCATGAAACTTCATCTATATTAGATCCAAGCAACCAAAATGCTGGCCATAGACCTTGCCCATATGGCAGTTTGATTCTTGCTTCAAAACGCCCATATTTTTGCTCAAACAGTCCTTTTGTTAACATTCGAGCAGAGGTATAATTAGCACCTTGATAGTCTTCTCTATCTGCCGTTATTATTAAATACCCATTTTGAACAGTCACATTTTCTGATCTATCTGTATAGTATTGTAATTCATTGTTACCCCAACCATTTTGACCGCGACCGATGTTATAAGTCCATATATTACTGTTTGGCGCTCCATTTTGGTCAAATTCATCTTGCATAGAAATTTGAGTAAATGTTGCAACGGTCTGTTGTTCGCTAGTTGAACATCCAGATATAATAAACATCACCAAAAACAGCACAGCTTGTGGAAACGTTTTTTCTATTTTAATTTTTATTCTCATAATTTATTTTTTTGAGTTCGTTCTTTTTTACTCTCTGTAGTAATAGATGTTGTCTACAAAAATGTTTGATATAGTAGCATCTGAAACAAAAAACAGAAGGCCTAATTGATCTGTATTTGCTAGTCCAGTAAAATTGTTAAGAGGAATATCGTAACTAGCCCATCCATCTGATACCAATTGAGAAGAACTTAAAGTTACCGTCCCAGATGTTTCGTTATTTCCAACAGAATTAATTAATACTAATCGTATAAAATCTCCAGAATCTATAGCTTCTCTTACATTAATATCCACATGCAAATGTGTCATTGTAGTAGCATTTATTGGGGCTACATTCAGAAAAGTTCCTACTCCTACAAAGTTTAACTCAGTGTAGTTTATTATCTGCTCACTACCAAAGGTTTCTGGAGGAGCTCCGCCCAATGTAGTTTGACCATCAGGAGTGAAAAAACCATTATAATAATCTACTGGAACATTAGTGTAAGCATCGCTAAAAATAGAAATGACATCCTCAGGCGCTCTTGTGGGTGTTGGAGCGAAATCAAAAGAACCTGTTGAGGTTAACTCTAAAGAACCATGAGCAAGTACACCAGCAAGAGATGCTGTTATTGTCGTTGTCCCTTCTGATACTATTGTAGCTACTCCAGACTCATTTACAAAAGCTACATCTTGGTTAGACGATTCAAAATCAAAATAGGCCGGTGCGGCATTAACAGTTAAATTTTCGCCAGTACTTGTGTTGAAAGTTTGCGTAAAACCAAACAATGGAAAATCTATACCTGTAAAACCATTTGCTACCCGGTCTTCTCCGTTGAATATTGCTGGTTGCGGTTGCGCAAGTGTCCCTAATTTTTCAAATTTAACCTCATCTAACCAAAAAGTATAACCTACTTCACTTCCTAAAGGACCAATGCCAGATGCAGCATATCTTAGCATACCTCTCTCTTGTATTAGCTTTGACGCGTCAGGAATAGGGATAATATACTTTACCCAGTTGGTGGTTAAATTAACGTTAGTCCTTGTAGCAATAAACTTATTCTCTCCGAAATCTTCACCAAATCCAAACTCGGCTATTGTAACAGCTTGAGAGGCTTTAGCCCAAAATGTCAAAGCATCAAAGCCAGATAAATTTCTTCCTGAGCCTTCTCCGTCAATTCTAAAAATTGCGCCAGCATAATTTCCTTCAGGATCGTCAGCATTCGGAACGTCGAACCTCATAGATGCTGACCCCATATAACTTTCCTCTTCATCTACAGACCAAGCTGTTGGTTTTGAACCTGCATAAGGAAAGTAAAAATTTGTTCCCATCCCTATTGGTGTATCCGTGAAAATTTCTGCAGTTGCAGGAAATGTTGCAAAAACAGCATCCTCAGATATCTCTCTTTCACAACTTATTGTGATACTAAACACTAATCCTAAGAAAAGTGCAACTCTAAAATATTTAAAATCTATATTTTTCATTTTCTAGCTTTTTTATTTTCCAATATTGATGTGTACATAAGTTCTAATTTCCCATTCATTTCCATTATCAAACCCAACAGGACTGATTGTTGGCACTGGCGGAAATGTGTTGGGAGCTATAGCATTTGGCGAATACCTTGGAGAAAATTGATCCAATGAACGCCAAGTTCCCCTGATTCCTATTTGAGTGCTAGGTAGTATAAACCAATCTGGCTTACCTAATGTTGTTGAAACATCTAACATTAATTGAACTGGATAAGTAAGGTTAAAATCTCTATGGTAATCAAAAGGCCCCCAATCGTTAACTTTAAAAGAGTGAACAAATTTCATTTTCTTATAGATGACTCTTATATCACCACCAAAACGTTCAATCGTTCTTTCATCACTACCGTTAGCCTGTCCAGTTCCACCATAAATGTTGGCAATCAAACCAAGTTCTGGGCTAACCTTAGAGACAATACGCGTGTGCGCTTCCCATAAATCTTTAGCTGGAGCCGAATTAGGAAAGGCAAATTGTGTACGGTCAGCTAAGAAACCAATAGCAGCGTCTTGCGCTGTTGGATGGTGACGATACACAAAGCCAAGATTAAAAGCTAATTTAGCATCTTCTTGTCTATCGTTATCCCATTCGTACATCCACGTTCCTGGTGTAGGATCGTAGGTAATTAAAAGTTCTCCAGCAGTGGTTTCTCTGTTACCAGCTCTTACCACAAAAGGATCATCTATAACATTTCTTAATCTTCCTGGCCCCTGAATATCGTTAGGCATTGCAGCAACTATAGGCTTTTGCCACATAAAGTTAGGCGCAATTTGTACATTCCCAAAGGAATAGGTGAAACCAGATAAGAGATTGGTCATATTACCACTACCACTATCTTTTAATCTCCAACCTGTAAATGTTCTGGTTTCATCAGACCCACCATTGGCGACCAAGCCTTGAACTGAAGCTAAACCATACCAATTGAAACGTCCTTTTTGGTAAGTGATTTTTGCTTTAGCACCCCAGTTATCTTCCCAATTAATTTTGTCTTCATAAATTGTATAGTTACCTGATTCGCCTTCTGCTACTTGAAACGTTCTACCGTTTAACGGTTGGCCAGCCCAAATTCCTCCAACTTCAATTCCTAGGTTTCCAAATTTTCTAGCTACATGTAATGTCGCTTTACGGGATCTCGGTGTAGGTACAGCAAATGAACTCACACCTTGGCCTTGGGAATCTATATCGTCTTGATAAATGGCCGAGATATCATACTTTCCTAAAGTCTTACTATATTTTAGAAGCACAGCTGGGTTAGCACCCCACCATAATTGCGAACCAAAGGCCGCTTTTAAACCTGCAAATGATTTCTTACCATCGATTTCAATACCATTAATTTCACCTTGGTAGATATCTAAATTTGGTCCGTAATTAGCCTCTCTATACAATCCGAAAAAATCGCCTTCATAACCCCAATGATAATGACCTGTTCTGAAAAACCCTCTCACATCAAAATCTTTGGTACTCCATTCGAATTCTGCATTATACACTTGCACCCTATTTGAATCGAAAATATCTACATCTCCTTCATCAGAGTTAAGAGAAATTGGACGCCCTCTGTTTTCATAAAAAATTTCGTCAATAGGATTAGCGGCTACATTACCAAGAATATTGAAATTAACACTGGCTCTCATATTTGGCGCCGGATTACCTTCTACTCCAATAAAATAAGATTGCATATGGTCGAACCCTAGCTCATCTGGATATGTGGTTTCATTTGGATTCGCATCATCTGGCGTTGTTAATAAACTACCTCCAGTGTTAAACGTTGTAAACTCAGCTCTAAGATTACTGATTTTTACTTTTTGACTTTCTCCTTCCATAGCAGCTTTATCACCTCTAGCTCTCAAAACCGCGTCCGTTAATTGGATGTTTTTAAAATAATTACTTACAAAATCTGGTGTCACACCTTCTTCGTAAGGGTTTAATTGATGAGCTTCTTTTAGAGCGTAGTATGCTGCCCTTGGATATAGCGTGTACAGACCTCTGTCGTTAGTAGGTCCTTTGGCGCAGACACCAAACCACTCCTCATTCATGTTATTTTCGCCTGGAGCTAAATCTAAATAATACCCTCCGTTTGACCAAGAAGCATTGTTATCGTGGACATCCAAGTTCTTGGTTTGTCCAAATTTCCACCAACCATCACTGAATTGAAAGGTGAAACCACCAATAGAATTTTGAGCTTTCCCTAAACCTGCGGCATTCTCATAAATATCTTTCCAATTGTTTACCATGTAAAAGGCCTGAGATTTTTGGTCTTCGGCATTCTCTATAGCATTAAAAGCATCTGCACCGAACTCCGTTAGCATGATAGGCATATCTAATTTTTGCTTGACCGTTTGGAACGCATCCGTAAATGACTTTCCGCGATACATATTAGTTCCGTATATATCTACATCTTTACATTCTTCTGCAACAATATCTATAAATAGTACATCACCATTACAAATAGCTACTGGATGAGAAGTACTAATTTCCTTCATTTTTATTGCAGCATCATTCATAAGTTTATACATTGGTCTTCCACGTTTTTCCCCAACTTCTCTCCTTTTGTCCTCTTCATCAGGAAAGTCTTCGGTTTCTGCACCGGCCCAAAAAAGTCCATAGTTATTTTCATTTCCCAGAAGAAACATCAACAGTCCAGGTGTGTCTTTGTAATCATGGGCGAGTTTAGTCACCTCAGATATTAATAATTCCTTTGTTGCAGCGTCTCTGTAATCTGTTACTGGAGTCCATACACCATCAATAGTAAGTCCATATCTCCCAAAAGAATGATTTAGCATGGTATAAATACCATAATTTTCATAGATATATTTAATCCATTTAGGCTGTACACCTGTGTACATTCTGACGGCATTTACACCCATATTTTTTAATAATCCCATCTCAGCGTCAAGCGCACCTCTAATAATATCATCTGATTGATTCCATAAGCTGTAATTGTAATTAGTTCCTATCGGAAAATAGTCCCAATTCATTCCGTTGATTATAAAATCTTTACCATCAACTTTTAATCTCATCCCATCTGTACTCTTGTCAACAGATACTTTATTAGCTTGAGCAAAAATTGATGTCGTAAAGAGAAAAAGCAAAAGTTTTAGAAAATTGTTTCTCATTAGATTTTTTTTAGTTTGTTTAAGTCTTCATTCTCTAATTATCTTTCAAATTAAAATATTGAAACACTAATTATCGAACTGAACTATGTAAATATATATATATGAATTGAAGGATTGACAAAAGTTACCGCTACAAAAAACATACATCACAAAATATAATGCCAAAAATTCTTATTTACCCAATAATAACGAACTTTTTAAAAGAATTAGGTAAACGAATCTAACAGGTAATAATTCGTTTTTTAATTACAAGTATTAATATGTATAGGAAATGTATAGGCAAAATTAACGTTTGTTGCAGCACTAAACCTCTAGAATATAATTTGTTAAGCTAGTTTCATGTGGTAGAGACATCTTTTTTCTCAGACGATAACGCTTAACTTCTACACTTCTAGGAGAAATATTTAGAAGCGGGGCGATTTCTTTTGATGAAAGGTTAAGCCTAAGATAGGCACATAATCTTAAATCATTTGAAGTTAAAGTTGGATGAAGGTTTTTCATCTTTTTTAGGAAATCTTTGTCTGCATTATTAAAAGCTTCTTCAAAGAATTTCCAGTCGTCTGTATTGTTTAAATTTTTATCAATAATATTAACTACGGATTTTAATCCTTGACTATTTTCCTTATTTGTCAACTCTTCCTTGATATTATTCAAGAACTCATTTTTCTTTATCAAACTCATTGTAGAGATGGCTAACTCTCGGTTTTTACTTTCAATATCTTTAGTTAATGCCTCATTCTCGTATTGCATTCTTTGTTGCTCATTCTCGAGCTGTTTCAATTCTAAATCCCTTTTAGATTTCTCAAGTAATTTTTCTTGCTCCTTTTTATAATATCGTTTATAGATATTGTGCATTAAGAAAGAGAACAGAAGTAAGCCCAATAGATAGAAGACTATCATTGTATTGGATATGTACCAGGGCTTTTTTATTGTAAAAGTATAAGATGCCATTTCTCCTACTTCCTTGTCCCCAAATCTCGCTGAAACATTAAATGTATAATCACCATAAGGAAGGTTTTTATAAAATACTTCCGACTCATCAGACCAGCCACTCCAGCTATCGTAAATACCTTCTAATTGATGTCTATATTCCAATACAGAGTACTTGTTATATACGGGGACACTAAATGAAAATTCAATATTATTTTCGGGATTTTGAAATTCATTTTCTTCTTCCGTATTCACGTATATATCTGCAATACCGAGTTTTCCTTTCTTAACAGAATTAATAGTTACACTGTGCTGACTATCCTTTATATGATTTAAGTACATAAGCAAGTAACCATTGGAAGTTCCGAACAAGTAAGTCTCATCCTCTATTGCTCGAATATTCTCGAATCCAGTCATGCTCTTTCTCAAATCACTAGAGATAGAGATTTTATTAATTTCTGGGTTTGAACTTAGCTTCCCCGGATTGATATAACTAATATTTTTCTCACCAAAAATCCATAACCTGTTTTCTCTTTTATCTGCAACTAACTTTCCGGTAATATAATCTTCACCTGAAAATACCGAGCTCAATAGAGAATCTTTAGAGAACTTTTTTTCAGTATAGTCGTACTTAAAAATTCCTTCTTTTACGGCATATAGCAAATCATCATTATATTTAACCAAGCTAGAGTGCAAGCCTTTAGGAAGCTCAACAACCTTTGCTACATTGGTCACTTTAGTAAAATCCGCATTTACTCTGAGCTCATACACGCCTTTGTATTCGTGATTGACATAGATAGTATTATCATCTGGTTTTACCTCGAAGAACCTTGAAGAATTTTTGAATCCTTCAATAAAATTTTTGACACCCCACTTGCCATTTTTTTTCTCCAAGACATGGAGACCTTCATAATTACCTTGAAGGAGTTTATTTGGCATATTTGGAATGGACTTTATATCCCAAGTACCTGAAATATTGGAAACTAGTTTTGCTGCTCCATTATCAATAACAAAAGTCCCCTCGTTATGCCCACAAAAGAGTGTGCCGTTTAATTCCACTAAACTCCAAACTTGACCTCTGGTGTTATTAATGAATTTAAATTTTTCTAGGCTATCCTTTGGCTTAAAAAATAGTCCTTGGTTTGTTCCGAGATAAAGATTACCATCGTAGATTGCAGATGTATAGACAGTGCCGAGGTTACCCGCTTGATTACTAAATTCTCTAAAAGGAGATTTAATATTAATACAATTAATTCCTTCATCAAGACCCAACCACACATTCTGATCCATATCCTCGTAAAGAGACAAAACCGTGTTGTTACTCAAAGCATTTCCCTGGTTTATGATGTAGTTAATCTTTCCCTCTTCTGTTAAATGAATAAGTCCATTTGAAATAGTCCCGAGTAAAAAACTCTTATCGCTTAATCGAATACTATTATACACACTAGACCTTGTCAAAAGCTGATTGGCTTCGATATCCCATTTATTAATTGATTCTGAATTCAAGATGTAAAAACCATCGTTAGCAAACTGAATTAAATACTTGCCCTGGTTTTCAAATATATTAACAACACCTTTCTCCTTTAGCAATACATGGGCACTCACTAATTGCGAAATTCCATTTTCAATTTTAAAAATACCCTGATTTGTTTTTTGAAACATTATCGTCTCATCTACCAAAAACATTTTGGTAATACCGCTTTCGGACTCAATAATTTTAAATGTTTCGTTAATTGTGTTGAACAAGTAGATTCTATCCAATGATTGAAATACAATCCAATCATCTAATGGGATTATTTTCCAAATATGCTCATCTTCAACCATCTCTTCTTTCATCTTAGGTATGAGCGATGTATAATCCAATAATCCAAATTGATTACGTTCCCAGTATCCAAACTCCATGTAACAACCAGTATATATTCTTTCACCGCTAACAGCAACTGCTCTTAATATAGTTTCGTTAGGAGAAGGGTATAATTGCCATTTGGCGCCATTAAATTCCAGAAGACCAATATTATTGGCTACGTAGATATGTTTATCATCAGATTGCGAAATTGCCCAGTTCTGGCTTTCCGCTCCATAAGCTTGAGGCGTATATACTTGTATTGGTGGCAATTCTTGTGAATAAGAATAAGCCCCGACCAGTAAAAACAATATGTATAGTATAATTTTGGCTTTATACATATGCCAATTAGATTAGTGTTTGTTGTGGCAATATACAAACTTTGTATGGTAAATAATATGATGAAATGTATACCACTACAAAATAACAGAAATCAGTTTGAGTGTTTAAGTACAAAATCTAAACTTCGAGATTCATTATAATAAATATTGTTTTTATTATAAAAACCAGCATGCCCTCCATGTTTTGGCATTTCTAAGTTAAGTGATTTATTCTCCTTTGCTTCTTTAACTGGAAAACATTCGGCAGATAAAAAAGAATCATTAAGAGCATTAATGAGTAATGTTGGCGTTTTTATATCTGGCAGAAAGTAAAGCGAACTACATTTTTCATAATAATCTAGAGCATCTTTAAAACCATGAGCTTTAGAAGTATAAACATCATCAAAATCCTTTAAAGTCTTTATAGATTTGATTTGTTTGTCAGATATATATTCAGGAAACTGAATCTGCTTCTTCCTGAGGCTTTTAATTAGATGTTTTTTAAATCGGTTAGCATACAATATGTTCTCAAACTCATGCAACCTAAGCATACTATGGTACAAGCTACAAGGTACAGAAACAGCAATTATACTCTTTACTTCTGTATCTACATCACGTTCTCCAACATACTTTAAAGCCATGTTTCCACCCAGACTTACACCAATTATACTAATTTCAGTATACCCAATGCCTATGGCATGATTAACTACATCATGTAAATCTTCTGTTGCTCCAGAATGATAGGTCCGATATTTGAGGTTTGGTGTATCGCTACAGTTTCTAAAATTAACAGCCACAGCATCATAACTATTAGTATTGAAAAGCTTTGCTGTACCTAATATATATGGTCGTTGTGCGTTACCTTCAAGACCATGAAGAAGTATAACGAGCTTATTAGATTTGCTTTCGGAATAACTCCAATCCAAATCTAAAAAGTCATTATCAGATAATATTATTCTTTCTCTTTTTTGAATTACGCCATTAACACTCCTATACAATCCTGAATATACTGTAGAAACATGACCATTTCTAAATAAATATGATGGTTTATAATCAGATTCAATTACCGGCATCGAAAGACACATTGTTTGGGAAGAACTTCTCGAAATTCTCGATACCAACCTTTAACCAATCGGCATACTCATCAGCATCTGGTGTATACGCTATAGGATGATTTAGTAACTCCATGTCATTGTTTAGAAGTACATAATAAGGTTGAGAGTTATTATTAAAATTAAGTGTTTGTAAAGTTGCCCATTTATCACCAATGGTTCTTATATTTTTTATACTACCGTTAGGCTTTAAATATTTAAATTTTTCCGAGTCAGCTAATTCTCTTCTATCATCAACATATAGAGATATTAACACGTAATCCTCATTTAGCTGATTAAAAACCTTTCCTTTACTCCAGACATGCTCTTCCATTTTACGACAATTAACACAGGCCCAGCCAGTAAAATCCAACATTATCGGAAGATTTTTGGCTTTAGCAACCCGCAAACCTTCATCTAAATCTTTATAACACTCTATTCCTAATGGACAGTTATTATCCTTATCATATACACTATAAAACATAGGAGGAGCAATACCGCTTAGTAGTTTTAAATTGGCATGCTCTGTATTAGTTAATCCAGGAATTAAATATATAACTATGGCTACAAAAAGAACACCAAAGGAAATTCTACTAAAACTTAACTTCTGTAATGGGCTATCGTGTGGAAATTTAATCTTACCAAATAAATAAATAGCTGTTAAGATTGAAATGATTACCCATATTCCAATAAAAACCTCTCGTTTTAAAAGACCCCAATGCTCTACTAAATCTGCATTTGACAAAAATTTAAATGCCAATGCTAATTCTATAAAACCTAAAACTACCTTGACTGTATTTAACCAACCTCCAGACTTTGGTAAAGAATTTAACCATTTAGGAAACATGGCAAATAAGGTAAATGGAAGTGCTAGCGCTAAACCAAAACCAGCCATACCCATTGTAAGTTTTGTTGCTATATCTCCCGTTGCTAAAGCTGTACTTCCTAGTAAAGTTCCTAATATTGGTCCCGTACAGGAGAACGATACAATAGCCAATGTTAACGCCATTAAAAACACACCTACAAGCCCGCCAATCTTTGTGGCTTTACTATCTAGCTTTGTTCCCCAAGAAGATGGTAAGGTTAATTCGTAGTACCCAAAAAACGAAAAAGCAAAGAATAAGAATACCAAGAAAAAAACGATATTCAATGTGACGTTAGTGGATATATTATTTAAAATTTCTGGGTCCAAAGAGTCTATTAAATGAAACGGAAGACTTAGCAACACATAAATCAGAAAAATGAAAAAGCCATACATTATGGAGTTTGCCATTCCTTTTTGAGTATTCGCACCACTTTTCGTGAAAAACGATACCGTTAGCGGAATCATAGGAAAAACACATGGCGTTAACAATGCTATCAAGCCACCTAAGAACCCTAATAGGAATATTGAAAAATTACTCTTTTTAGACACCTCATCTTGCTCATAATTATCCCAACCTTTTACATTGAGATTAAGGGCACTACTCTTTTTTATATCATCAAGAGTTACAGCTCCTGCTTCAGATTCATTATTTGCATCAGCATTTAGATAAAAAGTAAATTCTTGTGTTTCTGGTGCAAGACATCTTTGATCATCACATATTTGAAAAGACACTTCCGCCTTTACTGATGTGATATCATTATTCAATAATTTTATTTTCTGTTTAAACTCAGCCAAACCTCCAAAGTATCGGACATTCATTTGAAAGGCCTCTTCAAAAACAGGTTTCGTAGGCGGTTCTGTCGTTTTTCCTACTAAAGAATAATTACCATCAACATCCAAGAAAATAACTTCTGTCGCTATAGGACCATCATCCTTTATGTCAGGATACTGTGTATAGATATGCCATCCTTCTTCCATATCTGCTTTGAACACCAACTCATATTCTTCGTCAGATAATTTAATGACCTCATGACTCCAATCTATAGGGTCTAACACTTGAGCATTCGAAGAAAATCCTATTAAAACAAGACAGGCAATTATTAAGTTCTTCATTCTTGGAATGTGATTTTTATTATGTTTTTAGTCTTTTTCGTCACTTTAAATCGGTCATCTACTCGTCTTCCTATAACCCAAAGAATGTCATTACTTGAACATAATAATTGGGTTTTTTCTTTCTCCAGTAAAGATAGTTTTTCATCCTTAAAATACTTACTCAACTTCTTCTTCCCATTCATACCGAAAGGATAAAAATAGTCGCCTTCTTGCCAACCTCTTACAGTTAGAGGAAATTTTAACAAATCTTTATCAACAAAAATTGAATTGGAATATTTATCATGTGCGTCTTTTATATCAGTACGTTTACCAAAAAGCGCATCTGCCTCATCGAAAAATAAAATAGAATCATTCTCTAAAACTACTTTTTCTTGAATAGAATCTATCCTAGTTTCATCAAAGTGTTTTTTATTAATAGGACTTAATATCAGTTGTTTACGATTATTAACTAAACGATGCGTCGAAGAGGATATTTGTTTACCCGACTGCGCACTCAAAAGATTAACCACGTCATCCCATTTGGTGAATCCATATATTTTTAACATCTGGTAGAGATATGCTTTTGGATTTGATAGTTTTTTAAGCTCATTAATATCTAAATGAATTTCATTTTCTATCTCCGAAACAACATTCTTTTCAACCTGCTCTACCCTATCGCGAACAATATTTTTTGCGTCATCTAAATGCGATACCGTCTTTTCAAAATTCTGAAGCATCTGCGGATTCAACTCCTTCAACTTTGGTATAACATGATGTCTTAGAGCATTTCTCAGGTATTTATCTGAAGCATTTGATGCGTCTTCTCTCCATTGCAGTTTCTGTTCTTTAGCATAGGTCTCAATATCATCTCTAGAAAACGATAACATTGGTCTAACTATCTTGTCATTCTGTTCAGGGATTCCTACTAATCCATCCAAACCTGAACCTCTAGAGAGATTAATCAAAAAAGTCTCCAAATTATCGTCAGCATGATGGGCTGTTAAAATATACTCAAATTGCAATTGCTCTGCTAGTTCATAAAACCAATCATAACGTAATTCACGGGCTGCCATTTGAGTCGACACCTTATGTGTTTTTGCATAAGCATCCGTATCAAAATTCTGTACAAACACTTTTAAATCTAGATCATCTGCCAAATCCATAACAAACTGCTCATCATGATCACTTTCACTCTCACGAAGATTAAAATTACAATGCGCTAATGACATATCAAGCTTCAAATCATGGCATAAGTGGGTTAGTACAATACTATCTATACCACCAGATATGGCAATGAGTAGTTTGCTTTCTTTTAGGAAAGGGAATTTGTGGTTAATATGTTTTTCGAATTTTTCTAACAAGTAAAAAGTTATTAGTTAAAAGGCATTAGCTTAAAATTTTTTGACTAAAGTATTTAGCATCTTTTCAACTTCTACTGAAAGGTCTAAACTATCTTTTAAATCATTTTCATCAATGAATCTGAGGTTTACAGTTATTTGAAGTTGTGTCTGCATTTCAAATAAAGAGCCTCTAGCAATTTGCAAAAATCGAGCATAATCTTTTGTATAATTCCTACCGTAACCTCCCGCAATATAAGAAGATACTGAAACAGAACTTCTTTTAATTTGCGATGTCAGTCCAAATTTTTCATCATCTGGAAAAGCTTTCAATAATTCGTAGATAAGCGTCACCATGTTTACGGATTTCTGCCATACAATTAAATCTCGATAGCTTTTCATTTTACAAACTTACAACTTTATACTTTTCACTTATGCCTTATTACTCTGACCGTTTAACCAATCAAGTATGGTTTGTATAAATTCTTCTTTACATAGGTCATGATGCAACTCGTGATATGCGTCTTCAAATGACTTAAACGTAATATTACTTGAACGGCTCGAAAATACTTCAGATGCCTTATGAGATGTAATACGATCGCTTGAGCCATGCAAAACTAATGTTGGAATTTGAATCCATTTTGCCCAAGTCACAAGAAATTTTCCTGCTTCAATTACTGGAAATAAAAACATAGGACTTACTTTATCATGTACCATTGCATCTTCCTCATAGCGTTTCACCTCATCCACATCACGAGAAATAGCGTCTACCTCCAACTCACTAGGTAATGTAATCGATGGCCATATTTTCAACATTGCTTTTCCTAATGTCAGTTTCCATTTAGGCGGCTGAAATGCTAGTTCTAACAATGGGCTCGTTGCGATTACTCCTCTTAATTTGGGGTAATGACCAATACTATAATTTAGCACCAAGTTACCTCCCATACTATGCCCATATAGGTATTTCGGTAAATTAGGAAACAATGAATCTGCTTTTATAATAGCTTGCTCTACAGATGCCATCAATGCATCATAACTAGGGCAATGACCTCTCTTTCCTTTAGTTTTACCATGGCCAAAATTATCGTAAGCAAAAACGGAAAAACCAGCGCTTAATAAGTGTGGGATAACGAAATTCTGATAGCGTAGAGCATGCTCGCCCACACCGTGCACGATGATAATGACAGCCTTGGGGTTTTGAGCTTCCCAATGATAGGATACTAAATCGGTATTATGTACAGTAAAGTTTGAGCAATGATGTTTCATTGCTCAAATTTAATATTTTCAAATTGTTATTGAAT
>CALDUJ010000151.1 GCA_937923735.1 uncultured Flavobacteriaceae bacterium
ATACCTTCGTACAATTCTTGAGCTTGATTAATAGGAAGTTCGTTATTCATTAGGGATGACTCTACGGTATAGAGGTATGGGTTGAAACCTTCCAATATCATACGGCCATCCCAGATAAAACGGTAAAAATCTTGAGAGAGGTTAGGGTCGGCAAAAAGAAGTATAAGTCTAAAAAGAATTGTTACTCCAGCTAAGAATTTGAAATCGGCTTTCTTAATATCTACGAGCTTATAAAACAAAAAGAATAGTACTGAATAAAGGCTAACCAATTTTATGTATTCAGTCCTCACTAAATCATAAGCGAAAAAGACATAGATAATAATGCTTAGCAAGGTAAGCATCAAAGGTATTCTGTTAATTTTAGATAGCATTACGCTCTCGAAGTTAGCGATTTAAAGAATACGTAGCCAAACCCACAAAAAAGCATTAAATGGAAAGGGAATAGTCCAAAATCACCACCTTGGTCTCCAACTATAAATGCGCTATACATACCAAAAGCAAAATATAGCATTAGTATACCCTCTAGAATAACGTTTGCAGATAATTTCTTTTTAAGATACTTATTGCCTTTCCAAGAATCTTTTAACGAGTTAATATTAAATTTTGGTGTGCGTATAAAATCACTACGTTTGCCAATATGTCCTTCGAAAACAGCGATTGAATTATGTAACGAAAAGCCCATCGCTACAGAGAAGAATGTTACAAACATACCCATGTAGCCAACAAAATTTTTGATACCACCACCATAAATTTTCTTGTACATTACCCAATAACAAATAAAGAAAATAACGGTGCTAATTACGAAGAAGCTCATCACATAAAAGTATACCTTAAGGTGCTCATATTCATTCTTTATATATAGCATTGGGATGCTCAAAATAGCCACGATAAGTACGTTTAGGAACATTGTGCTATTTAATAGATGAAGAATACCATGTATTTTTGTTTTAAATGACATTGTATCACTTTTAACAATTCTCCCGAGCATCTTCCTAAAATTCTCTGCACCACCTTTATTCCAACGGAATTGTTGCGAACGTGCGGCACTAATTACTACAGGTAATTCAGAAGGTGTTTCCACATCTTCTAGATATTTGAATTTCCAATCTTTTAACTGAGCTCTGTAACTAAGGTCTAAATCTTCAGTTAGTGTGTCTCCAGACCAATTACCGGCATCCAATATGCAGTCCTTTCTCCATACACCAGCAGTACCATTAAAGTTTATGAAATGTCCGTGACTGTTACGCCCCGTTTGCTCTAATGTAAAATGTGCGTCCAACGCAAAGGCTTGCACTTTTGTAAGTAGGGAATAGTTTCTATTTATATGGCTCCAACGTGTTTGTACAACACCAATTTTATCATCCTTAAAAAATGGAATGGTACGTTTTAGCCAGTCTTTTTCTGGTAAAAAATCTGAATCGAATATAGCTATGAATTCACCTTTCGCAATTTCAAGTCCTTCTTTTAAAGCACCCGCCTTAAAGCCTACACGATTTGTGCGATGAATATGTACAATATCAAGTCCGTTTTTTTGTAATTCCCTTATTTGATTTAAAGTAGTCTCCACAGTCTCATCGGTTGAATCGTCTAAGACTTGTATTTCTAATTTATCTTTTGGGTAGTCTATCTCAGCGATATTATCCAATAGGCGCTCCATAACATACATTTCGTTAAAAACAGGAAGCTGAATAGTAACATGAGGAATCTCATTTGGATTACTCAAATCATATTTAGGCAAATTATCGTTTTCATTTTTAGATTGTGCTCTGAGGTAATTAAATAATAAATTAAGCTGCGCTAATGCATACGCAAAAATGAGCAACAAAGCGATGGTATAAATAACGATAATAATAGAATCGAGAATCATTTTTTAAAACTGTATTTAAAAATCCAACCTAAGATTTTTAATCCTGCAAATATAGCACCTTTTAGCGTTCCAGACACCTTTGAAACGCCAATTCTGTTACGATAATTAACAGGTATTTCTGTATATGTCATTTTTTGCTTTAAAACTTTTAATTGCATCTCTACAGTCCAACCATAAGTTTTATCTTCCATTCCCAAAGCCAATAACTTATCATATTTAATAGCTCTAAAAGGACCGAGATCACTAAATTTTGCTCTAAAAAACAAGCGCATCAAGGTCGTTGCTAACCAATTTCCAAATATTTGCGGAACGGTCATGGAACCTTCTTCTCGTAGTCGTTTTACTCTGGCTCCAATTACAAAATCGAGGTTATCATTTAAGATTGGGGCTACAATTTTAGTCAGTTCTTCTGGATAATCGCTGTAGTCACCATCAAGAAAAACAATAATATCTGGTTTGTTACTTTGATTGGCAACGTATTCCATACCTTTTAAACAAGCATATCCATAACCTCTTCTACTTTCTGAAAGTACCGTAGCGCCTGCACTTCTTGCGTTAATAATAGTGTCATCGTTGGAATTGTTGCTCACTACTATAACTTCATCCACAATATTCGGAATGTCCTTGATAACACTCGCGATGGAATCTGCCTCGTTATAAGCAGGAATGATGACTTTTATTTTGGTCATTGTAGGTCTCGTAAGTTGTTTTCTTTTTTAAAGGATTTGAGGTCTGTCCATTCTTTTATCTGTTTTCCTGCTCTGTACTTTCTGGCAGAGATAAGTTTTTTATTTTCATACATCAGACAATATCCATTCTTCTGATTGTTTTTTAATTGACATTTATGATTTATCATTTCCATGTCATCATAAAACAACCACCAATTATTTTTCACCCCATTACTATAATGACCTTCACTCTTTTTTGTGCCATCTAGGCGGTAAAAATACCAATATTTTGAAGCTTGCCCATTTTTATAGTGACCTTCTTTTTCTATTTTCCCATTGGAATAATAGAATTTCCAATAATCAACTTTCTTACTATTATTAAGCCAGCCTTCCTCTTTTATCAATCCGTCATCAAAGTAGCTTTTTTGATAGACTTTTTGTGCAGAGATTGTACTGGAGAAAAGCAACAGAATTATTAAAAATCTCATTATTTCTGATTCACTAAATCCATTAAGTTTACATCATTTCCTAAAAGGATTTCGTTTGCGTCAATACGACCTTCCATTGGACCATTTTCTAATTTAAGAACACCTCTTGGACAAACAGCTGAGCAAATACCACAACCTACGCAGCTTGCGCGAACAATATTTTCACCTTTTTGAGCATAAGACCTTACATCTATTCCCATCTCGCAATAGGTTGAACAATTACCACAAGAAATACATTGACCTCCGTTGGTAGTGATTCTAAATTTAGAGAATAATCTTTGTTGTAATCCTAAAATACCTGCCATTGGGCAGCCCATACGACACCAAACACGATTCCCGAAAATTGGATAAAACCCTGTGCCTATAACGCCACTAAAAACTGCTCCAATTAAGAATCCGTAGAAGGCACGAAGTTTACCAGCTTCAAATAAGAATATTTTTTCATTAGCACTTCCTGAAAAATAGTGAATGCCTATTAGTGCTAATACAATAACTAAATATCCTATTGCTCCATAACGGGCATCTTTTGCCAATTCTTCTTTTTTGAAATACCATATGACAACAAATAAGACTCCTAAGAATACCGCAACACCGATTAAGAACATGTCTTTAGTTAGCCAGTATTTATTTGAGTCATATCCGAGATATGTTGATATTACAGCCGTAGTCATAACTACTGAAAACACTAAAACAGAGTGTATGACCCAACGTTCTACTTTCCATGCTACCTGACGTTTGTCACTTAATTGTCTAAAAGCATCTCCTGCAGTTTCAGCTAAACCGCCGCAACCACATACCCAAGAACAATACCAGCGTTTGCCATATTTGTAAGTTAGAATAGGAGATATAACAAATACAGAAAGCACGGCAAATACAAGAAATGCTATTCCAATTGTTTCTGCATTGATAAATTGATCCACTCTCCAACCATCAAAGGCATAATAGTTGAGTGGCCACATGTTTTTTAAGTCGTTGTAAGGCAATGAAAATGTATCGCTATTTAAACGAGCCATAAGTTCAGGAATTAAGAAAGCAAAGGCTGTTTGAAAGAACATGACACTTATAGTCCGTAGCTGCTCATAACGATTATGACGATACTTCCATATAAACTTAATGCCGAAAGCAAAAATGGCAATGGTATAAAGTGTTCCATAAACAAACCATTGGCTGGCAGGATTTCCACTTAACAATCTACTTAAAGGATCGAAAAGAGCAACAATGCCTGTGTTTCCATCTGGATTGAGGCCGAGTAACCCTTCATAAAAATAAAGTATAATATAAAAACCTGTTAGGGAAATTCCAGCAACCCACCCCCAAAATCCACGACTAGAAACGCTTTTAAACCAGACACCATGATTTTTTATGCCCTCTAATTTGTTATTATAAGTTCCCTTTGCAAAAAGAACAATACCCAATGTAATCGCTAATAAAGAAGCTGTTAACCAAATCCCTTTATTGGAGAACTCATTAAAAAGGGAGAGCAGTATGATTGCTAAACCTCCTAGGCCAATAACGGTCGCTATCTTTTGAGTCGGGTTTAGGTAATTTGAAGCATCACCTGTAAGTGACATATTTCTTTGAACAGTACTCATAATTTATGCTGTTGTTAATTGATTCTTAAATGCAGATTGAATGTCTTTTTCGAAATGTTTAAAAAACTCAGGATCGAAATTTGCGAGTTTTAAATTAGAAATCACATAGTTTAAATCGCGTTTTTCTGTAAGCCATGTGTCGAACACGTCATGTCTCATTCGAATTCCAAAGGTATTAATGCCTAGAAATTCATAAGTATCTTTATCGTAAGCTATGGTAATACATTTTGTGTCATCCTCGTGTTTCCAATGAAATTGTTCTTCATATTCAGGCTTTCCTTTGCTTCCATGAACCCAACCGTATGTTTGATATTCGATATCAAAGAATTTGGCAGAATTAAACCAATGTCCTGGTTTGTATTCTAAACGATTTCCGCAAATAGTTTGTGCTACAGTTTCTCCCATCATGCGTCCAGTGTACCAAACAGCCTCTATAGGTCGACGATTTCCTATAGGTTCATGTTGCTCTGCACAATCCCCAATAGCATATATGTCTTTTATATTGGTTTCTAAAAAACGGTTCACTTTTACGCCTCGTCCAGTTTCGATATCAGAATCTTTAATGAAATCTATATTAGGTGAAACTCCGGCTGTTAACCCAACCAAATCACAAGCAATTTCTTCTCCAGTCTCAGTAATAATGATAGATTTTGCTTTCCCATTTTCGTCTGATGTAATCTCTTTTAAGTTTGAAGATAAACGCAAGTCTATATGATGATTCTTAATATGGCGATTAATCATAGCACTTTCACCATCGGGAAGAACACCATTCCAAAAACTATCCTCACGTACTAAAAATGTTACAGGAATACTTCTGGAGGCTAACATTTCTGCTAATTCAATTCCGATTAAACCACCACCAACAATCACGGCACGTTTGCATACCTTATTATTGGGTGCATAAACTTCAAGATTTTCTAAATCTTGTTTGTGGTAGAGCCCTTGAACACCATCTAAATCTTGCCCTGGCCAACCAAACTTATTTGGTTTGCTTCCTGTTGCAATAATTAGTTTGTCAAATTGTAGGCTATCCCCTTCAGTAAAATGAAGTGTTTTAGATTTGGTTTCAATATGTTTAACGAACCCTTGTTTGAGGGTTATTCTATTTTTTTTCCAAAACCAATTTTCATAGGGCTGCGTGTGCTCGAACTTCATATGACCCATATAAACATACATAAGGGCTGTACGCGAGAAAAAATAATCGGTCTCTGCAGAAACAATGGTGATTTTTTTATCGGAAAGCTTTCGGATGTGCCTTGCGGCAGTAACACCAGAAATACCATTTCCTATAATAACGATGTGTTCCATAAATTTTGGTTGTTGATGGGTATTCTGTCGTTACTAAAGGTAAGAACTTAAATTCACGTACTTATTTATAATTGATTTAAATTATTATATAAGCTGTAAGTAATTTATGTAAAAGTAGACGCTAAAATTTTTAAAAATTTATTGTAAGTCGTTTGTAATGACCTCGACAGAAGCAACATCAAAACATGAAATAGAATCATCATGAAATTAAAAACAACAGTATTTTCAATAATATTAGCTTTAGTCTTTAATACAGGATTTAGCCAAGATATTAATGTCTTTTTTGGCAAAGCCGATACTTTCTTTAAGAATTATGTGTCTGGAGGTAAAGTAGCATATTCAAAAATTCACTCTAATCAAGATGGATTAAATGAACTGTTGACAAATGCTAAAAGTATTAAGGTTTCTGTTGATGATTCCAAGAGGTATCAAGCATTTTGGATTAATGTTTACAATCTAGCCGTAGTTAAGGGTATAATAGATAATTATCCTATAAAATCACCATTAGATAAAGCAGGTTTTTTTGATAAAATTAAATACGACGTAGGTGGAAAAAGTATTACACTAAATGATATAGAACATAAGTTACTACGTGGACAATTCAATGACGCTCGCTTTCATTTTGTCTTGGTTTGTGGAGCTTTAGGATGTCCTCCATTAATTAATACGGCATATCTTCCAAATACTTTGGATGCTCAATTAGAAAAGCAAACTAATCTGGCTATTAATGGCAGTTTTATTAAAGTAAATGACAAGAAAAAAAGAGTACAAGGGTCTGAGATTTTAAAATGGTATAAAGAGGATTTTGTACAAAATGGTTCTGAAATAGATTTTTTGAATACTTATCGGACAGAAAAAATTCCTAGTAACTACAAACTCTCTTATTTTCCATATAACTGGAATTTAAACAAACAATAAAAAGCAATGACAAGACTTCACAACTGGCTTTAATAATTAAAGGGATTAAAAGCCAGTTGGTGAAGCACTAATTTGAAATCAAAAAAAGCAATCATGAAAAAAATAATCACATTAATTATCGTTTTAGGTTTTACATATTCTGGATTTTCGCAAGATGATTCGGATACTCAAAAAAGTGTTATTCAGGAGTACACGCCTTCAAAATTATTAAAGAAAGGACAGTGGGATATCAAATGGTTCAACAATCTCTATACAGAAACCAAGGACTTATTCGGGCCTAATGGGGATAAGCAGGACATTCCAAGAAATACATTTTTCACTTCGACTATTGATGTTTTTACCGGTGTTTCTGAAAATAGCCGTTTTAATATTGGGTTATTACTTGAGTTTAGATCTAATGTTATTGGTGGTAGAGATGCATTGGATGTATTTTCTTTTGACGGGGAAGCAGGTTCAGCACGTTCTGGGTTTACTTCTTTTGCACCGGCTGTAAAGTTCAATCCACTTAGGAACGTAAGCAATTTTACAATTCAGACAGCTTTTCATATTCCACTAGTAGATCAAGAAACCGAAGGAGGTGTATTCTTGGACCAAAAAGGATTTATTTTCCAGAATCGTTTTTTCTACGATTATACTTTTCCAAGTGGCGATTGGCAACTATTTACTGAGTTAAATACGGAATTTAATTTTGGAAAAGAACAAGTGCAAGATGCTAATTTCGATACTATTGAAGGTAGTTTTGCTAACAATAGCTTACTATTAACTCCTGGATTGTTTTTAAGTTACTTTCCTAGTCAGAAATTCACAATTCTAGGATTGGTACAGCACCAGCAACGATTGGATTTAGGGAACGATTTTGCACAGAATTTTACTGCTATTGGGGGAGGTGCAAAATACCAATTAACAAAAGAACTTAATGTCGAAACACTTTTTACAAAGTTTGTGAGAGGTGAGGGCACAGGTCTAGGGCAAACATTCAACATAGGTTTGCGGGCATTATTTTAAAAGTCATCAATCATATCAAAACGAGCAATTACATACATGTTATAATATTAATGATAGTATTGTCATGCTCGAATGATGAGAATACAAGCGAAAACGATGACTTGGATGCATACATTCAAAGTAAGATTCATCAGTTAGGAGCTGTTATCGCTTGTGCTGCTAGTGATGAGAATTCAGATGATGTGTTGGTTTTTTATTATCCAGAAGATGGTGCAACAGATATTAGATTATATGAATCCGATAATATAAATATCGACCCAAATGAGTTTTCAAACTATACTAAAATCGATGCTTTCCCAACCCCTTTTTTTAATGGTTATCTTGGGAAATTCAATAGAGATTTAGCTTTAGAAAAATGGGCTGTAGTCACTTACGAGTTTAATGATACCATAAGAATATCTAATCCGATAAGATTAAAACAGGATTCTAAACCAACTATTTGGTCAGAAAGTGTTTCAATAGATCAGAATGATAGTATGATGCCGAAATTTACTTGGATAGATAATGAGTTTGGAGAGAATGCAATTTATTTTCAAGTGATTTCTGATGTTCAAGACAATTTACTTTCTGGAACCTACACTTATGAAAACCAATTCCAGTATTACAATACAGATAATGTTGTCTTAAATATAACTTCTGAGCCTCCACCAGATTTAATCGTCGGAAATTTTTATAAGTTTACACTAATGGATGTGAGCTTGGATAATTGGGTTAATGGTGTTATTCAAAAAAATTTTGAATCGCAATGATAAAGAATATTGCTTTTTGTCTTTTGATTGGCTTTGCTGTGCAAAACAGTATAGCTCAAGATATTGTCGCGGATTTAAAAGTACAGGGCAATAAGAGAATAAAGACTGGCTTTATAAAGAAAATTTCTTCCGTTAAAAGCGGTGTTAGATTAGATTCAATGTTAATTGAAGATGATATAAAGCTATTAAAACGACTACCTTCAGTAGCACATGCCTATTATCAAGTATTTAAAGCTGAAGATAATAAATACAACGTATTCTATAATATTGAAGAGAACTTTACTATAATTCCATCAGCGAATGTATATACTTCAAATGATGATGAATTCGCTTATAGATTGGGGTTGTATGAGTTTAACCTTTTTGGGCAAGGCATAACTTTTGGTGGATTTTATCAAAAGGATATATACGACTCTTATGCAATTAATTTTAGGGCACCTTTCTTGTTTTCAAAGCAAATAGGTCTGGCTATTAATTATCAAGACTTGACAACTCAAGAGCCAGTATTTTTTGATAATACTACTGCTGATTATAAATACAATAATGAGTCTTGGGAAATACTCGGCTTATATAGATTTGATTTTAACAATCGTGTTGAAGTAGGGATTAATTACTTTACTGAAGATTATGAATATAAATCTGGCGCTACAAGCCCAAATGTGCCTCAAGAGCTAAGAGTGCATAAACTATTGTATAAGGGTATTTACGAATTCAATAATCTTAATTATGATTATCAGTATGTCGAAGGTTTCAGAAGTATATTCAACTTCCAGTATGTAACATCGAGAAATGAAGAACAATTACCAGAGTTCTTAATTGGCTGGAACGATTTTCAATATTTCAGACGCATGTGGTCAAAGGGTAACTGGGCGACAAGACTAAGATTAGGAGTTGCAACAAATAATGACACGCCTTTTGCACCTTTTTCTGTGGATAATAATCTAAATGTAAGAGGTGTTGGGAACATAATTGATAGAGGTACAGCTGCAATTGTTCTCAATACAGAATACAGACATACTTTATACGAAAAAGGTTGGTTCGTATTGCAAGGAAATGCATTTGTCGATGCCGGTACATGGCGAAATCCTGGAGGTGATTTCGGTGATTTTGCAGATTCTCAAAACCTTAGAGTTTACCCTGGCTTAGGGTTGCGTTTTATCCATAAGCGTATATTCAATGCTATTTTTAGGATAGATTATGGTTATGGGGTTACTAAAGATGCAGCTAGCGGATTAGTCTTTGGTATCGGTCAGTATTTTTAGTGAGAACCAATATTAGTGCTTGATTACTAATCAAGCACTAATATTGTAATTCGAACTAATCCCGCTAATGCAGCGGGATATTGATAAGATAATAAGTGTTAATTTCTTCAATGTCTTTTTAGCTTTGTTTATATTTAAGCATGCTAAAGCTATTATCATATTTTTTTATAGGGCTCTTTTTGTCTTCTTGTGGAGCAATAATTCCGGAGCAACAGAAAATTAATGGCGTAAGTTTTGTTGCTTCAAGAGATACAATTTCCCAGAAACACATCGATCCAGTTATAAATGTCAATGCCAATTATGCGGCAATTATGCCCTTTGGGTTTATTCGCGATTTAAAATCGCCAGAAATAAGACATAATACTAATAGGCAGTGGTTCGGAGAAACTCGAGCAGGAGCAAAACAATACATTGAGTTACTACAAGAGAATAACATCAAAATAATGGTCAAGCCCCAGATTTGGATTTGGAGAGGTGAGTTCACAGGACATTTAAAAATGGAATCCGAAGATGACTGGAAAAAGCTAGAAGCATCTTACGAAAGTTTTATTCTGGAATATGCTGAATTGGCTGAGGAAGTAAATGCGAACATATTCTGCATCGGAACCGAGTTAAATTCTTTTGTAAGTGCTCGACCAGAATACTGGACTACTTTAATTAAAAAAGTTGATAATATATATAATGGTAAAATTACTTATGCCGAAAACTGGGATACTTTTGCCAATGTGCCTTTTTGGAAAGAGTTAGATTTTATAGGGATTGATGCTTATTTCCCTTTAACTGAAGAAAAAACACCAACTCCAGAAGCATTGAAAACTGCTTGGCAACCCCATAAAGAAAAGATTTTGGAAGTGCAAAAAGCTATCGATAAACCTATACTATTTACTGAGTTTGGTTATAGAAGTACGCATTTTACAGCAAAAGAACCATGGAATTCGGACCACACGATAAGAGATATGAATTTAGAAGGGCAGAACATAGCGCTTAAAGCTTTATTTGATGAATTCTGGAAGGAAGATTGGTTTGCTGGTGGCTTTATCTGGAAATGGTTTCATGCACATGACCGTTCTGGAGGAAATGAGGATCCGCAATTTACACCTCAAAATAAACCTGCTGAGGAGTTGTTGAGGAAAGCATATTCTAAAAAATGAAAAAATATATTGTAATTATTTTATTAGCCTTGATTGGGTTAGGGATTATTTACTTCATATTGAATAATCCGGTATCAAGCTATTTAGCATTGAATGAGAACTATAAAATTGAAACATTGGGTTCTGCGCTTAATCAATTAGAAAATTCAAATATCCAGAATAGTCTTTTCAAAAATAAAAGGGATGCTCTAATTTCAGAGGATGAAATATCTTTTTTGAATTTATTGTTAATGAATAGCATTAAAACATATAATTCTAAAAAGAAAAAAAATGAGCAAATAGATTTAGATGAATATCGTTTTTATTATGTTCCTATGATGACAGAAAAAAATGAAAAATTAATTTTTGTTTTCGCTTATTGTTCTGATAGAAGTAGAGAGTGGTTAGAGTTGTCAGATTTATTTGACATAAGAGACGGTGGGAATTGCTATTTTCGCTTAGTGATTAATTTGACTAACAAAACGGAAGGTTGGGTTATTGCAAACGGAGAAGCTTAACCTATATTCTTTAAATAGTATTGGTACAATTCCTCAGCACTTGCTCCGAACCATTTCTTTATGTAAATGGTCCAGAAATGATATTGTAATTTCCATATACCATTATCTTCGTATCTGCGAGCTGAGGTTGTTATCCATTCCTGAATAACTACAAATTGATTACGTGCATAAAGTTTGTTGATGAGGTCATTGTCTTCATAAATTGTAAATTTTTCATCAAAACCACCAAGTTCTTTAAATAAATCTTTGGTTATGAACTGGCTTTGATCGCCACCACGACAAGCTCGCCAACTAAACTTAGTGAGCCAACTTGCTAGTTTTAACCACCAATGAGAATGGTCGAATTTCATTTTAAAGCAACCAGCAGGATTTCCTTTTCTGACTTCAGAAATAATGAGTTTGTCAAAATCCTTTGGAGGAAAAGAATCAGCGTGTAAGAAATATAGAATGTTTCCTGTCGCTTTTTGTGCGCCAGTATTCATTTGTTTTGCACGGCCTTTTAGGGAATTAACAGATACTATTTCTGTCTCCTCGAGCGGAGTCGAGAGGTTTTTTTTATAAGGTCTCGACTCCGCTCGACCTGACAGAATTTTTTCAACTATATTTAGAGTCTTATCTGAACTCCCACCATCCACAACAATGATCTCAGCTAGATTTTGCGAGGTAGAATTTTTAATAAGATGTCCAAGCAAACCGCCAATAGTTGCCTCTTCATTAAGCACAGGAATAATAATAGAAATCTTATTCATTCAACGCCCAATTATAGTCTTTATAACTTTTTTTAGCATTGGATGAAATAGTGACATCTGAGTATTGATTTAAGAAACCAATCAGTGTGTTACCGTTCTTTTTAAAATCACCACCATACCATTTAAAAATCTTGGATAGCTTAATACTATTTGCAGAAAGATTGTTCTTTTCAGGGTCGCTTAAAAAACCTCGAGTTAATAAGGATAAATCTTTTTCAAGGTTCTCTGCCGTAAAGGCTTTATTGTAGAGTCTCGGGCAAGAAACAGCAGCACATACCAGTGCAAAATGAATACGTGGCTCGTCCATTTTCCTTATAATACGATGCTCTACATCATTGAGCGTATACCATTTCTTATCAATTCTGATAAAGCGATGACTCCAAGGGCCGTTAATATCCTTGATACTTTCCGTCGGATAATTGTCTAAAATGAGTTTAATGGTAAAAGCATTGTAAACATTCATCCAGTAGGCTAATGTTTCGTCTTGAGACCATGTGTCTTGTGGAGGATTATCCGATAAGGATTTCAAATAGGAGTTGAACTTTCTATTATCTGCTTTAAATCCTTTATAGCTTACATTTCCTTCATTTGATACATGTTTTTGTAGTAGGTCATTCCAAGTATTATGATTGAAGGTTTTAGTGATTTTTTCAGGAGCCTCTTCTATTTCTATGTCCTCAACAATATCTCCTGGTTTTGGCTCTATCGGTGTTTCTTCGACTTCAACTTCTTCCTCTTCTTTAGTTTGTTTTTCAGGTTTCTTAGATTCTTCAGTAGGTTCTACTGTTTCTATAGTTTTGGTCTGAGCTATCTCTTTTGTGTCTTCATTTGCTGCACTATCAGCAATGCGTTTTGTTCCACAACAGGAAGTAATTAGTATGGTTATTAGTAAGAGGCTTAAGTATTTCATTTAAAATTTAGTTTTAATGATGAGATTCCCGCTTTCGCGAGAATGTAGGATATAATTCCTGATTGATAAAATCTTTTGGGAAATACTCATCACCTTCAAACCCTAATTCAATATCCTTGCCGTTGTGAGGAATATAATCTGTTTTAAAAAGGTAGTCCCAAAGACTTAAACTTAGTCCAAAGTTAACACCATACCTTAGATGTTTTGGTAAGTCTTTGGCATGATGCCAGATATGCATTTTCGGATTGTTAAAAACATATTTTAAAGGACCGTAATCCCAGCCAATATTGGCATGATTTAAATGCCCTACGGTTAATGCAAAGAAATGAACGATGGCTACTTGATGCACATCAAACCCTCCAATGATGGCCAAAGGAATATATAAGAGTGATTTGTAAACTACAGGTTCCATCCAATGGTAGCGCAGTTGTGCTGCAAACCCCATTTCCTTAACAGAGTGATGCACTTTATGGAAGTTCCAAAGAAAAGGAACACGATGTAATAACCTATGGACATTCCATTGTGCGAAATCTGAAATTAAGAAGAAAACAAGTAAACTAATACCAAAAGGTAGGTCGTCTACGTCAAATAATTGAAAACTATTAATAGATAAACCAATTTTGGAAAGTCCATCATTAAACAATGCTTCAACAGTGTTTGAAAGTGCAATAAAAATGATAAGATTCAACAAAAAGAAATTGAAGAACATATAAAAGGTATCCAACCAAAAATCTTTCCTGAAAATAGCTTGATTTTTACGCCAAGGAAAAGCAATTTCCAAAACCCAAACCAAAACAGAAACTAATATTAACCCCCAGAAATAGTTATTCCAACTACTATTGAAAAGTATTTCGTCTTTAAGGTAATTCCAGTAACCAGAATAAGAGTGTTTAAAGATATCGAAGTATTTCTCCATGTCTAGTTCTTAATGATGTAGAGGTAGTTTTTCTAGCAACATCCACCACCATCATAATGGTATGTAGATTCGCTAATAAAAATATCATCTCTATCCAAAGATGCAAGAGCACCAGCGGTCTTATCACATACAGCTAACGGTTGATTTTTTAATAATATATGTCCTGCATTGTCATCTACATAATCATCATCTCCAAAATAAATAGCAGCTTTTCCTGTAAACACACATGGTCCATCAGCTGGCATTGGGTCTTTTATAGCTGCAACTTCAATAGATTCAATATAAATCAATTCGTCTGTATCGTAATGTTTTGGGTCCAGAATTCTGTAAGGTTTACGAGCACGGATTTCTATCGTCCCAAAACCAGCATCAGTAAGCATTTTTACATAATCTGCAATAGGTAAGCTTCCGCTAAGGCATAAAGCACGTAATCTGTCATCGTTTCGTAAGTTGTCATTCATTGGTTGCTCACAGGTAGGGTCGCTCATGACCAATCGGCCATGCGGTTTTAAGACGCGATACATTTCTGCAATAGCTTTCTTAAGATCATCAGCTTTAAAAATATTGAATAAGCAATTCTGGGCAGCTACATCTATACTATTATCTTCAACAGGAAGATTCATAGCATCCCCTTTTTTGAGGTCTACGAAGTCGCTTTTAAACCAATCATTTTGTTCTTCGGCTATCTTAAAATTCTTTCTTGATGCTTCCAACATTTCATCAACAACATCTACACCGACTACACCACCTTTTTGTCTATTGAAATACGCAAATTGTAATAACTCCATGCCACCACCTACACCAACATATAGCATTTTTGGATTGTTAGATAGATCGCGAGCATGTACAGTACTTCCGCAACCATAATTCATTTCCTGCATGATTTTCGGGATTTTTAAGCCTGGTAGCTCCCAAATAGGATTGGTTGTACAGCATAACCCAACATCAGGCGTTAGTGCTGCTTCCTTATATAAATCGTGTGTTGCATCTAAGTAATTGCTCATAGTTTTTAGTTTTCAGTCTCAGTCTCAGTCTCAGTTGTCAGAATCAGTACGACTGAATACTGCGACTGTGACTGGATACTAGTTACAGTGTTTTAATTAGTTCTTTAAAAATAGTAATCATGTTTGGTTCTGCTTTACCAGCCATTGCAATAATTTCTGGGATATCTACAGGTTTTAAGTTATCTGGGTCGCATTCATCAGTTAAAACTGACACTGCAGCAACAGATAAATTTAAATGATTAGCGACTATAATCTCTGGGACGGTACTCATACCTACGGCATCTGCACCAATTATTTTCAGCATTCTATACTCGGCACGGGTTTCTAATTGAGGTCCAACGACACTAGCATAGACACCTCTATGTAGTTTTATATTGTTTGATTTTGCAATGTCTTCAATTCTCGAATTGATTGCTAAATCGTAAGGAGCGCTCATATCCGTAAACCGCTCACCATGTTCTTCAACACCTTTAAAGGCTAATGGCGAACCACCTTGAAGATTAATGTGGTCATCAATCAGCATCAATTCTCCTTTTTTGAAATCAAGATTGATAGCTCCTGAAGCATTTGAAACTAACAGTGTTTTAATGCCGAGTTGATGCATAACTCTTACAGGATAAGTTACGTCTTGTAGCGTGTAGCCTTCATAAAGATGGAAACGTCCTTGCATAACAACTACTTTTTTGCCAGCCAATGTTCCGTAGACTAATTTTCCTTTATGAAATTCAACCGTAGCAGTTGGAAAATTAGGAATATGGTTATAACTCACTTCTGCTATTATTTCGACATCATTTATGAGTTGCCCTAATCCCGTTCCGAGGATAATACCTATCTCCGGGTTATCAAAGCCTTTGCTTTGTAAGTATTCTGTGGTTTCTTTAATGTATTTTATCATTCTAGTTGTAAAATCGCTTTAGTTCTTCGTAATGTTTCATGTCTTCAAAAGTATCAATATCATTTAACTCTTTCAATAAACCAATGTTATGATTTTGCAAATCTTTAAGTGTGTCTCTTCTAACGGTTGCTGTTCCCCAGTCTTTATTTCTGAAAACACAAGCTAGTAAAGTTTTCATTCCTAAAAGATAATAACCTCCATCTTTGGCAGGCCCGAGAACAACGTCGTTATCGTCTAAAGCATCGAAGCCTTTATCGATGATATTTTTATTTAAATCTAATAAATCGCTTCCTATAATCAGTACTTTTTTGTAGCCAGAATCAAGTAGTTCTTTAAAAGCATTTTCCATACGTTCGCCTAGATTATTCCCTCGTTGTAGCTTTTTGTTGAATATTTTATTGTCCCAAATATCGTTTTCGGTAATGCTTTCTGAGTAAAAAACAAATCTATCCGCTTCTACAGCATGACTGATGGATGCCGTATGACGAAGTAAATATTTATAAATATCCAGAGCTGATTTATCCCCCAGTGTTTTGGCTAAACGTGTCTTACATTTGCCGAGTTCGGGATTTCGAGCGAAAATGATGAGCGCTTTCTCAGTCATTATTTGTAGCCCTTTTAGGATAGACTTTCTTGCCTTTTTCGAGCCATTTGCTCCATTCTTTAGAAAATGTATGTATGCTATCGGTTTCTTTTTCTTTAGAATTGTAAACGGTAAAATCTTTGTTTTTCCATTCAAATATGCCACCATATAGGTTTCTAACATTGGTATAACCTGCTTTTTTAAGTTTGGCAGCAATAGTTTCTGAGCGAATACCAAGAGAGCAATACACAATAATAGGCTCGTCTTTATTGGGAATGTCTTTCTTTACCTTTTTCAATTTAAAATTATCATAGCCAACACAAATAGCATCTTTTAAATGACTGACCTGATATTCAAAAGGTTCTCTAGCGTCTAACAACGTTACTTTAGTATCTGGCATTGCTAGTTCTTGAACCGAGACATAAGGAACATTGTTTTTGTTATGACGTTTTAATAAATCGTCTAGAGATTCCTGTGAAAAACCACATATTGATATTAAGAATGTTAAAATATGTAAAGTGCTTTTTGCCACGAATTCACTAATGTTTTTTATTATGATTTTATTTTTATTATAAGTTCCAATTAACTGCCAATTGCAACTGAAAACTGCTTACTCTTAAGCAACGACACCTTGACAACTACTTCCTGCACCAGCAGTACATCCGTAACAATGTTGAGAAATAACAATATTTCTTCCCTCCAAAAGTTCTTCATTGTATTCAGAAATATGTTTCACCTTGCTATTTACGGGGAGCTTTAACATTTGATTGAAATCACAATCAAATAAATAACCATCCCAGCTTATTGAAAGTGTGTTGGTACACATAACATTTTCTACAGCTGCTGGATTATAAGCTTCAACTAATGCGTACATGTAATCTTCATAGTTTTCTGAAGCGATTAAATAATCTAGAAAACGAGCAATTGGCAAGTTAGTAATGGCAAACAAACTATGAAACTGAATACCAAAGTCTTCCATTAATGCTTTTTTGAAATCCTTTTCCATAGACATTTGGTCGCCTGGTAAAAATGCACCAGATGGATTGTAAACTAAATCTAATCTCAAACTACTATCTGGCATGCCGTAACCCACTGCGTTTAACTCTTGTAATGCTTTTATAGACTTATCGAAAACACCATCGCCACGTTGCTTGTCAGTTTTTCCGCGTGTCCAATGTGGCATCGAAGACACAACATGGACGTTATGTTTTTTGAAGAATTCCGGTAAATCGTAATACTTTTTATTAGCACGAATAATCGTAAGGTTAGACCGTACTATAAAATCTTTAATTCCAACTTTTGCAGCTTCTTCTACAAACCAGCGAAAGTCGGGATTCATTTCTGGTGCACCTCCAGTTAAATCTAAAGTATGCGCTCCAGAGTTTTTTATAACTTCCAGACATTGCTTCATCGTATCGCGGGTCATGATCTCTTTTCGGTCTGGACCGGCATCTACATGACAATGCTCGCAAACTTGGTTACACATATAGCCAACGTTAATTTGAAGAATTTCTAATGTCTTCGCCTTTAAAGGAAATTGGCTAGTTTCAGAAATCTTATCCTTAAAAGTAGGAAGTTCTCCGTTTTTAAAAATTCCGTTAGATAAAATTTCTAGTTGCCTATTACTTTGTGCTAAATCACTTCCCTTTTTATGAAGCGATTGGGTCTTTAGTTTAGTCATATAATATTAGCCGTCCAGCTTATTTACTTTATTCATCATTTGTACACCATGCACTAATGTCGCACCACTTTTTATAGCTGCGCCTACATGTATGGCTTCCATCATTTCTTCTTTAGTAACGCCTCTTTGTAGGCCATCTTTTGTGTAGGCATCAATACAATAAGGACATTGCTCTGTATGCGCAACAGCTAAAGCAATTAACGATTTTTCGCGAGCTGTTAATGCACCTTCCTCAAAAACTTTGCCGTAATATTCAAAGAATTTTTCGCCGAGTTCTTCACTCCAGTCCGTTATTTTTCCAAATTCCCTTAAGTCAGCTGGGTCGTAGTACGTCTTTTGCATAGGTTTAATTTTGGTCTAAAGATACTAGTAATTACTATATAGCTTTTACGTAAAAACTACATAAGAGGTTTTGTCGGGAAAAAGATTTATTATTTACAATAGTTGTCAATAATATAAGCATTAATTTTAATGATAGAAATCTAAACAATATTGACTCAAGCAACTAGTATCTTTATAAAAAACCAATTATAAGAGTTTGGAGCATTTAACGTATTTAGATTGGTTTTTAGTTTTGCTGGCAGCATTTATTCTTGGTGTTTCTAAATCTGGATTAAAAGGTATTGCTATTATAATTGTTACAATAATGGCTTTAGTGTTTGGAAGCAAGGTATCTACAGGCATTTTAATGCCCCTACTTTTGGTCGGAGATCTTTTAGCTATTTTATATTATCGAAAACACGTGCAATGGAAGCACTTGGCAAAGTTGCTTCCCTGGATGGCTTTTGGGGTTCTTATTGGGGTTTATGTAGGTAAAGATGTACCTGAAGATGTATTTAAAAAAGGGCTTGCTTTCATCATTCTTGTATCAGTAATAATGATGTTTTATTGGGATTATAGGAAAAGTAAAAAAGTGCCAACACATTTTGCATTTGGACTGTCCATGGGCTTGTCAGCCGGATTTACAACTATGATTGGCAATTTAGCTGGTGCTTTTTCCAATTTATATTTTTTGGCAATGCGACTACCTAAGAATCAATTCATAGGCACTGCGGCGTGGTTATTTTTCTTTATTAATTGGTTTAAAGTACCGTTTCATGTTTTTTCATGGGAGACTATTACTACCCAAACTTTAATTATAAATCTATATTTAGTTCCGGCCGAGATTCTTGGTTTTATAATAGGTTTGAGAATTGTTAAACGGATAAATGACAAACAATTCAGAAAATTTATATTGTTTGTAACGGCTATGGGAGCGATAATTTTATTCTTTAGATAAAAAGAAATTCTATTTGCCTACTCTTTATCAATTTGAAAAGTAAATCAAAAAAGACCTGTCTCTGAAACACTGATTTTTTGACTTTTTTGTTCAACTTATAGATGAGATAAGTTATATGTACTTGACAGTATTATGAGAATTATGTAATAGGATAAAATCTTATATAGCGACCATCCTTTTCATAATGAAAGCTCTTTATCAACCCTTTTTGTTTAAGATTCTCAGCTAATTTTATCGATTCATCTATCACTCTAAATTTAGGACGTTTGTTATTATCAAATATATTGCTGTGGTCTTTAGAAGTTAAATCCAATAATTCTCTTATTTCATAGTCTTCTAATTTATCAAAGTGATTATTGAGCATTTTTAATTTTTCATTAGGAGTGTTTCCACCATTATCGAAAATTGAATTTAGCTCTTCGTATGTTAAGTAACTTCTATTGTGCTTACTTGAAAGAATACCTGTAAGCTTTGCAATTTCACTATCTGATGTAATTCTACTTCTTGAGTGTTCTTTAATTAGCTCCTCTTTGAGGTCGTCAGGAACAATATCTGAATTTAATAGTAAATCAATATCGCTGTCAATTAATGCTAACGCTGAATCATCAAGAGCATCTTTTACATGTTTCTGATTTTTAACCAAGAAATTAGCTTTTAAATCTTCAAATTTTTCATCAATTAAATCAAAGTTTTCCTGAGTCAATGATAGAAAGTTGTTTTCTATTAAGTATGATACTTTTTCTTCTTGTAATTCATTAAAATGAATTCGTTCCCATTTTGAATAGCTTGGGGGTAGGGATTTTAAAATAGCTTCATAAGCTTTTTGGTCTAACTTTTCGCACAATATGAGAGAAATTGAAATTTTTTCAATTTTATCATTATCAATTTCCTCTAATTTATCAGGAATTTTATTCTTGGAAAGTTCATCATAAATATGCTGTTTATTTAGATAATCAGTTAGAGGTAAATCAATTTTGTCTTCTGAATTTATATAGTAGTTTATCATGTTTGACCAAGAGGTGTCTAATCTTTCATAATTCAATAATTCAATAATATTGTCTTGATTTTCAATTTTCCTAATATCATTAATTTTTGTTTTTTGTTTTTTAATTATTCGCTCTTTCAACTCTTCCTTTATTTTTTTATGATTTAAAAGGCTTATTAATGATTTTTCACTTTCTTTTACATTATCTGGGAGTTTGAGAAAAATATTTTCTAAATATAAATTTATATCAAAATCAATATATTCTTTAAGATTTTTGCAATCACTTTCTTGGATTATAGTATAGTTTTTCTCATTAAATTTTGATTCATCTAATTTAGACTCTATCGAATTATAGCCCCTTAATATTTCTTTTATGTTATTAGGTGTTAAATAGTAGTGATTATTCTGATAAATAAAATCATAAATTTGACTATTATTTTTACTTTTTGGTACAAGCCCCAGAAACTTAAAATCTAAAATTTGAAAAATCGTAGCTAACTTCTGTATATTTTCTTGTGTTTTAAAAAGATTAATTACTGAGCCATATTCTTTAAGATAATCTTTAAGAAAAAGTGTATGACGATTTTTAGCTAACTTCTCAGGCTCAGAATGAATTACCACTAGTTTTAGGTATTTATCAATCTGTTTTTGTGCAGAGGTGTTGCTTTTTAAAATAGTATTCCATAATAAACCAGTATTTGAAGAAAGTAATTTTATAAGCTCTGGAATTGAACTAGAAGTTCTCAGTAAAGACTCATTTTTCGGATTCTCATAAAACTGTATATAGCCATCTACGAATTGGAACATCTTAAATTCCTCTTTTGTTCCTTTCTTTACCTCGCAAATTTGGTTGATTAACATTTCTTTTTTATCGAGAAACTTATCTCCCCATCTAAGAACATATCCCAAAATATGATAATTAAGAATTTCTTTTCTTGAAAAATATCTGCTTGGTATGTCTTTAATAATTTCATTAGGTTTTGTCAAATAGTAATCATAATCGCTTTGTTGTCCACTCTTAACTTTTTTGATAAATTCCTTGTCAGATATTGTGATTTTTGCTTCGTGAAATAAAGTTATATAATCAATGTAGTTTTCATCTATATAACCATTTGTAAGCAAGTTTCCAACTAGCTCCTTATGTTCAAAATCTTTGAGGTATTTTTTTATAGTAATGTTATTAAATATCTGTTGGATATTCCAAGTCTCTACATGTCTTTTCGTGTTTTCCTTGTCTAGAAGTTCCTCTTTTAGTAATTCAATTGAAGCACTACCTTTATCTTCTATAAATTGTTGTCTTTCATAAAAGGAATGTTCAATATCAACTTCATCTTCTATAGAATCAAACTTAGCTTTACTCGATTGTCTGCTAAAATGATATTGCCTGTAATTTGGGTGTATTGGTAAGTATCTATACTCAAACTCATTTTGGTCAATAAGCGTTATAAGGTTATCATCTTCATAGAGGTCATTAAATAGCATCCATTCAGAATCAAGCTTAATTTCAATTGCATCAGTCTTTTTTTTGATTGCACTTAAATAGACCCCGTTTAACTCGTTTTGCCTATTCAGTTTTTCTGTTTCAATAGCAGTTATCTTATTTTTAGAGTCCTCAATTTCTACACTAATCACATTTATAATTTCATTAAGGTATATGGATTTGTTGTTGAAGAATTTGTACAAATTTCCTTTTCTTCGAGGCAGTTTTGTAAAATCCTTTGGATAAAGGTTTTTATATAGTATCAAAGCAAAAAGATTCTCTAATATTATACCTACCCCCATCTGCTGTTTATAGATGCTAAACTCTTGAAAAACATTAATTAGTAATCTCATATCTATATCGTCAATGTATGTAACTACATCCTCGATGAATTCATTACCTAATTCGTTTTCAAGTTTTTCAACTTTAAGTAAATTGAAAAATTGGTCTTTAGCATTAGAAGGATTAATAAAAGGTATAACAGGAATTATATAATCAAAAAACTTTACCCGCTCACTATTAACAAACATCTCATCTCGTATAGCGTAAATAAATACTATTTTTCTATTCTGCTTAACTATGGAAGCAGACTTGTTTAATAGGAGATTTATTTCTCTGAGTTTAGTAAATACTTGGGTATTTCTGAATCTATCTAAATCTTCTATTACGACCACATTAAATTTAGTTTGTTCAAAGAAGTAAAGAATTTCATCTAAATGCTTATTGAGTATAGATTTGTCTAGGTCTTTCCCTAATTCAACCTCTCCTTTTATGTTCACTTTGCTTATTTTTGAGTTGCTAAGAACTCTTCCTACTTTAAACATAAAAAAACCAATTCCAAAGAAGAATGTTGGAATTGCAAGGACGGTATCAAAACTTATATCCCTTAATATAAATGTCCAATTTTCAGGGTTAGCTTTTTGAAGACCTCCAAAACGGAAAAGAATAAAAAATGACATTAACCATAATACACCTCCTGTTGCAAACCAAATTAGTTTTTTATTAGACAGACCAATTATTCTTTGGAATCTGGAATCTGGAATATCTTCGGGTGGAGCTTGATAAATTAATTGTTGAAGA
>CALDUJ010000152.1 GCA_937923735.1 uncultured Flavobacteriaceae bacterium
AGAGTGTTTGTTATTGCTTAAACTTAACACGCTTTCAAGAATTTCAAGAATTATTCAACTCATTTTTTAATACAACTAAGTTAAACTGCTGCTAGGTCGCTAAGCGACATTTGGCAGCTCACTCGAACGAATAACATATAAATACAAAGATTATGAAAACACAAGAATTTTTAACCCTACTTGCAGAACATCAAGATAAATCATTGTTATTTGAGTACGCTCCTAACCAGATTGTACCAGCCAATTACCATATTACGGAGGTAAAACATGTAACCATTGATTCTGTTGATTGCGGCGCACGAACAGATGCATGGAAAGAAACGGTTGTCCAATTATGGGAAAGCCCAAGCGAAATTGGGAAAACCGAATTTATGTCTAGTTACAAGGCATTAGGAATCCTTAAAAAGGTTGGTAAAATGAAATCGTATGAACTTGATGCAGTCGTTAAGATTGAGTATGGGAATTCATTGTTTCACACAGCTCAACTTTTTGTTAACGATTTTGACATTAAGGACAATAATCTCATTATTAAATTGGCGGTAGAAAAAACAGATTGTAAGGCTAAAGAAGAATGCGGTGTTCCAGAAACTGTAGGTGCTGAAAAGGATGCATCTTGCTGTGCACCTGGTGGAGGATGTTGCTAATCTTAAATCTGTAATCAATGGAAATATTATTTTATTTATCGGCATTTTGTTTAATAGCATTCATGGTTTTAGCGACTTACGATGGGTTTTATTTACATATATGGAAATACGAACTCTTTAACAAAGCGGAAAGTAAATTCGAACACAAAACACATACTATTAGGGCTATTCTTTTTCCTTTGATTGTTTGGCTCTTGTTTATTGATACAACTAATCCACTTAGTTTTTACTTAGGCTTGAGTTTAGTGTTGATTGATTTAGTAACACTCGGTATAGATGCGTTTTCTGAGCAAGATAGTAGAGAGTTCATGAATGGACTGCCAAGATCAGAATATATCATTCATCTCTTCTCCAATAGTTTTCACTTTGCTGCAATTGTATTAATTATTGCAACTAGGGTAACTGTAAATGATTCTGTTTTTGGAATCACAACATATATTATAGATAGTTTTGGAAAAGAAATGATAGAGTTCATTGCTGTAAATATGATTCCAGGAAGTATACTTCTCGCATTAATCCATATGATTTTAATGTCGGATAAAGGAAGGTCTTTGTGGAATTCTCAAAGAATGAGGATAACCTGCTGTTAGTTTCTATTTTTAAATGAAATTACGACCTTTTAAAAAAGAAGATTTTAAAAAAGTTTCTAATGTTTATGCAGAAGGAATTGCGACAGGAATTGCTACTTTTGAAACTGAAATTCCAGATTGGAAAACTTGGAATGAAAAGTATATTGAGTCCTGTAGAATTGTTGCAGAAATTGATGCTGAAGTCATTGGGTTTGCTGTTTTATCTCAGGCTTCAAAAAGAAAAGTTTATAAAGGTGTTGCAGAAGTGAGTGTGTATGTTTCAGACAAAAACCATGGTAAGGGTGTTGGAGAAGAGTTATTGAAACAACTTATTGCAGAAAGTGAAGAGAATGGCTTTTGGACATTGCAAGCAGTTATCTTTTCAGACAATCTAGCAAGTATTAATTTGCATAAAAAATGCGGATTCCGAATTGTTGGTGTCCGAGAAAGAATAGGAAAATTAAAAGGGAAATGGCACGACAACTATTTTCTTGAAAGACGAAGTAAAATCATAAATTAATAATAAATGTTTGAATCTATAACGAATCAAATAAACGCCTTAGACATATCTTCAATTAAAGAAGAAAGAAAAGAGATTCTTCAACAATTAATAGACTATCTAAAAAGTAAGATCGATAACAAGGCCTCGATACGATTAAATTTTATTTGCACCCATAATTCACGTCGCAGTCATTTGTCCCAGATTTGGGCACAAACCATGGCGTCTTTTTATAGTATTGATAAAGTGTATTGTTATTCGGGAGGTACAGAAGCTACAGCGATGTTCCCGAAAGTTGTAGAAACTCTAACTAATCAAGGTTTTAATATTAAAAAGCTTTCTGAAAGTGATAACCCCGTTTACAGCATTAAATATGCTGTAAACGAACCAGCTATTATTGCATTCTCCAAACGATTTGAAGATGATTTTAACCCTGCTTCAGAGTTTGCAGCGATTATGACATGCTCTTCTGCAGACAAAGGTTGTCCAATAGTATTTGGTAGCGATAAACGTATTCCTATTACTTACGAAGATCCTAAGAAATCAGATGGTACTCCTGAGCAAACAGAAACCTATCTAAAACGTAGTTTGCAAATTGCTGCCGAAATGAAATTTGTTTTTTCTAGTTTGTAAACAAAGTATCACTTATCATGATTCTCCATAAACTTTCGCTCTAACTCAGCTTGAAACTCCTCCATAACCGGACGAACAGTGCTTTCAGGAAGGTCAGCAATACGAATATACATTAAGCCATCCACAGCATTATTAAAAAGCGGGTCTACGTTAAAGGCGACAAGCTTGGCATTTTGTTTAATGTATTTTTTAAGCAACACAGGTAAGCGTAAAGCTCCAGGTTCGACCTCATCGATAATTTTATCGAACTTATTGAGGTCTGCTTCTGTGGCATCAAAAACGAAGTCCTTGTCAGCATCATTGAGTTTTACCTTGAACTCCTTTTTAGGATGGACATACTGGGCTACATAAGGGTCGTAGTAATGCGACTTCATGAACTCAATCATCAGAGACTTAGAGAAGTTTGAAAACTGATTACTAATACTCACACCGCCAATTAAGTATTTGTGCTCTGGGAAACGCAGTGTCGTATGCACAATGCCTTTCCATAGCAAGAATAGTGGCATAGGTTTTTGCTGGTATTCTTTGATAATAAATGCGCGTCCCATTTCAATGGATTTACTCATCATATCATGAAGTTCAGGTTCAAATCGAAACAAGTCTTGAAGGTAAAAACCATCAATACCATATTTTTCAAAAATTTTGGCACCTAACCCCATTCTATAAGCCCCAGCAATAAGCTTACGTTCGTTGTCCCAAAGAAACATATGGTGGTAATAGGTGTCAAAAGTATCCAAATCTATAGCTTCATTGGTTCCTTCACCGACTTCTCTAAAAGTAATTTCACGAAGTCTTCCTATTTCACGAATGATGTTAGGAATCTTTGACGCAGGCGCCAAGAATACTTCATAATTTTTACTCTGCAACAAACGGTAGTCATCTTCTCGAAGTACTTCTACCTCTTTTTCCATAATGTCACTCTTAATAGGAGTAACAATTTTTTTAGGAATTTTAGGAACTTTTAAACTAGACGAAATAGTACCAAGTATTTTATCTTTTTCTTGATAAGGATTAGAAAGCATATAGGTCTTTCGTCTTAAAAACTCAGAAAACTCACTTAATTGCGAATGCTCTTTTTGGTCTTTTACAGAGATAGGTTTTCCTACACGAACTTTAATGACCCTATTTTTCTGAGTAAACAATTCAGAAGGTAATTTAGCTGTACGAAATGTATCGTTAATCTTGGATAGCTTATAAAAGAGTTTGCTGTTTTTAGCATGAAAATAAATAGGTACTACAGGCACTTCTGCTTTCTGTATAAGTTTCATCGCGGCTTCCTCCCATGGTTTGTCAACAACTAATTTTCCATCTCTGTATGTTGATACTTCACCAGCAGGAAAAACGCCTAATGGATGTCCGTCACGTAAATGCAAAATAGCATTTTTAAACCCGGAAATACTTGACTTAACATCCTTTCTGTCCTCAAAAGGATTAACTGGCATGATGTAGGGCTTCAATGGTTCGATTCTGTGAAGAAGGAAATTAGCAATGATTTTAAAATCACTACGTTCCTCTAGCATCAACTTTAATAGTAAAATGCCGTCTATTCCACCAAGTGGATGATTGGAAATAGTAATATAAGGGCCTTCTTTTGGAAGTCGTTTTAAGTCTTCCTCAGGAATTTCGAATTTGATTTGCAATTGGTCAAGAACACCATTTAGGAAGGGAACATCATTTAAATGCTTGTTCTTGTTGTAAACTTTGTTGAGTGAAGATATTTTCAAGACTTTCATAAGCAACCAACCAATAAAAGTCCCAACAAAACCATACTTATCCAGTTTGATGGCTTTTGCAACTTCTTTGGCAGTGACTAATCCCATTGTTTTCTTGATTGAGAACCTTAAAGGTAATGAATATTGTTATTTGGTTACTATCTGAACGGTTTCTTGATATAATTGTTTTAGTAATACCGTTTTATCTTTTTCTATGCTTTTTATAGCACTATTGTCATAGTGTCTTATGGTGTAAAGCGATACATTATCATTGCATGTTACTTTGAATTTTGCTTTAAGATGATGAAGGAGTTTTTCAAGATTATTATAATTATTATCTATACACACAGAAAAACTAATAGCTGAATTCTGAATAACATCAACTTTCATTTTATATAAGTGCAATAAATTAAAAATCTCGCTAATGTTTTCTTCAACAATAAAAGAGAAATCTAAGGTAGAAAGCGATATCAGTACTTGGTTCTTTTTTACAATAAAACAAGGTACTTTAGGGTCTAAATCTTTACCCTTACTTACAGAAGTGCCGGCTTCTTTGGGGTTTAAAAATGACTTAACATATAGTGGGATTTCCTTACGCTGTAAGGGCTGTAACGTTTTTGGGTGAATAACTGAGGCCCCGTAAAAGGCTAGCTCTATGGCCTCGCGATACGAAATTTGATTAAGTAACTGTGTTTTTTCAAAATACCTTGGATCTGCATTTAAAACACCAGGAACATCTTTCCAGATAGTAACACTTTGGGCGTTTAAACAATAACCAAATATGGCAGCAGTGTAATCACTACCCTCTCTGCCCAAAGTAGTCGTAAAATTATTGGCATCGCTACCTAAAAACCCTTGAGAAATATTAAGTCTTTTAACATCTACTTTTTTAGTTATTTTTTCTTGGGTAGCATCCCAATTAACTTTTGCTCGCCTGTAGTAATTGTCTGTTTTTATGAGCTCACGGACATCTAACCACTGATTGGAAAGACCAATCTCATTTAAGTAAGCGCTTAAAATAGTAGATGAGATCAATTCACCATACGATACTGTCTGATCGTAGACAAAATTGTAGTCAGGCGATTTATTGACAATGAAAAAGGCATCTAGTTCTTTTACTAAGCTGCCAATCTTCTCGTAGATCGGATGACTTTTATTTTCAAAAAGATTATCTAAAATTTCGGTATGGTAATCTAGTATCCTCGATAAGGTTGATTTTACTTCACTTTTGTTCTGAAAATAATTTTCGACTAGAGACTCAAAAGCATTTGTCATTTTTCCCATTGCAGACACAATAACTAAAGTATTGTCATGCCCAACAGTTTGCAGCACTTTAGCTACATTCTTCACACCATTTGCATCTTTAACAGACGCACCACCAAATTTGAATATTCTCATATTTATTTTCCGCTTAGGCGGAAATCTTTTTAATTAATATTTTGGATATAATTCTTAATTCCTTTTTCATCTAATTGCACCACATCCCAATCTCTCATAACATTAGCGCCTTTCTTTTCGTAAAAAGCAATAGCGGGTTCATTCCAGTCAAGAACTTCCCAGCTTATTCGTTTTACACCAAGCTGGTCAGCAAATTTAACGACTTCATCTAGCAATAGTGTTCCTATTCCAGAACCTCGCATTTTTTCGCTTACTATAAGGTCCTCGAGGTGAAGTACAATACCTTTCCAAGTAGAGTAACGGTTATATACCAGCGCGATACCTTCAATATGATTATCAACGTCTGCAACAAAACAAGTAAAAGCACTATTGTTGCCAAAACCATCATTTTCAAGCTGTTCAACGGTTACTTCAACTTTATCTAATTCCTTCTCGAAAAGCGCTAATTCTTTGATGAGTTTCAATGCCTGGGGCATGTCATCTTGTTTGGCTTTTCTTATGTTTACATTCATTTTTTGGAAATTGATTTCAAATATAATTCAAACGATACATTTATGTGTGTTTTAAATTTGCGAAAACGTTTGAGTTCTTTAAAAAAATACGATATTTGCTCTGCAAACAACCCAACTACATGTCAAGAAAAAATCAGACCCTAGGAGAGTATATCATTGAACATCAGTCATCTTTTCAATACTCATCAGGAGAATTGTCACGTCTTATCAACTCATTGCGTTTGGCTGCAAAAGTTGTTAATCATGAAGTCAATAAAGCTGGATTAGTCGACATCATTGGTGCAGCAGGAGATACTAATATTCAAGGTGAAGATCAGCAGAAGTTGGATGTGTATGCTAATGAAAAGTTTATTCAAACAATGACGAACCGTAACATTGTTTGTGGTATTGCAAGCGAAGAGGAAGATGATTTCATCGCCGTGAATAGCCAGGATGAGAATAATCAAAACAAATATGTTGTATTAATTGATCCTTTAGATGGTTCATCTAACATAGATGTAAACGTCTCTGTCGGTACTATATTCTCGATTTATAGGCGTATAACTCCTGTAGGGTCTCCAGTAACCATTGAGGATTTCTTACAAAAAGGTGATAAGCAAGTGGCGGCTGGATATATTATTTATGGCACATCGACTATGCTTGTTTATACTACTGGTGACGGTGTTAATGGGTTTACACTCAATCCAGCTATGGGTACATTTTATCTGTCCCACCCAAATATGCAATTTCCAGAAGATGGTAAAATTTACTCTGTAAATGAAGGTAATTATATTCACTTCCCCCAAGGGATGAAAAACTATATAAAGTACTGTCAAAAAGAGGAAGGTGATAGACCTTATACTTCACGATATATTGGTTCGTTAGTGTCTGATTTTCATAGAAATATGATAAAAGGAGGTATTTATATGTATCCAAAAAGCTCACAAAGTTCTAACGGTAAACTCCGTTTGCTCTACGAATGTAATCCAATGGCTTTCTTGGCAGAGCAGGCTAGTGGTAGGGCTAGTGATGGGTTTAAGCGTATTATGGATATAGAGCCAACAGAACTTCACCAGCGAGTTCCCTTCATCTGTGGGAGCAAGAACATGGTGCTAAAAGCTGAGGAGTTTATGAGAAACGGTGGCTAAAAGCACAAAAATCAACACTTTTTTATTACATTTAGAGCCATAATAGCAACTTAGTATTCAATCAACTCATGGCAAAAGCTAAAAAAGACGATCCTAAAAATATTGGAGCAGATCCAACTTCTAAGATAGAAGTTATAAAGAATTTAATATTCGGCGATAACATTGCCGAGTACGATTCTGAATTTGTATCTCTCAAAAAGGAGATTGACACAAAACGTAAAGAGCTCAAAAATTATATAGATGAAACACGTCAAGAGTTAATGACGAGCATTGATAATTTAAGTACTGACGTGAATATAAGGATTACTGATCTCGAAAACGCACTAGAAGATAAAGCAGATCAATTAGACGATAAAAAAGTAGACCGAAAACTTCTGGGTGATTTACTTATTTCCCTCGGTGAGAAGATTGCCTCTAAATAGCAATTAATAATTGTTGGCAATGACAGAAGATGAAAAATTAGAACTTCTTAAAGAAATTCTGCTCAGGGAAGAGCGAGAATTTGACCAAGTTATTGCCGAAAAATTAGAAAACTTAGACATAAATCAGAAGGTAAAACTCCCGGATCGTGTGGATCCTATAATTGAAGATAAACTGGAGGAGTTTATAAAAGAAATGCCAGAAACATTAGGCCCCGCAATTACTGAAACTTTGCGTGAGCAAATTAAGAATTCCAAAGATGCTGTAGTAGAGGCCTTATATCCCATAATGGGTAAAATGATAAAAAGGTATATTCAAAATGAAATGAAAGTTCTCACAGAAAAAATTAATGCCCAAATGAAGAACAACTTCTCTTCTGAAGCATTAAAGAGAAAATTCAAATCTATTTTTACTGGCGTGAGTGAGGAAGAAATTATCCTAAGCGAATTAGCCCAGCCAGAAATCCAACAAATATTTATTATCGAAAAAGATTCTGGGTTATTATCAGCAAGCTATACTAAAAAGGAAACTATCGATCAAGATATGATTTCTGGCATGCTTACTGCTATTAAAAGTTTTGTCGAAGACGCTTTTAAGGCAGGAAAGCAAAACCTAGAATCAATCGAATATGAAACATACAATATACACATACAGAATTTTCACTTTTATTACATTGCTGTTATTATTTCAGGGGCTTATAACAATACCTACAAGAATATGTTAGAGAATAAACTATTGGATTTTTCCGAGCACATCATGAAAAACCATATAGCAGAAGAAAATATTTCTACGGAACTAGAAAAACACTTCAAGGATGAGTAATTCTAAAAAAGTAGTTTTGTTAGGTCATTTTGGTGTTGGCAAAACCTCACTTATGAGACGTTTTGTCGAAAACGCCTTTTCTGAAGAATATAAGGTAACTCTTGGAGTACAAATTCAGAAAAAAGTAATAAATCTTTCAGGAAGAAAAACACTCTCTATGATTATTTGGGATATTGAGGGTAATACAACGATTAAAAATACCCGTTCGTCGTATTTGCTTGGAACAAGTGGTTTTATTTATGTCTTCGACGCCACTAGAATAGATACATTTAATGAGCTTAATGAGGAGATTGAATTCCTGAAAAGTCAATACCCAAAAGCTAAAATTAAGATTATCGCTAACAAAGTTGACTTAGTAAACAGAAAATCGTTAGAAGATCTTTTAGTAAGCAAAAACATTGAATGCGATTATTTTACTAGTGCCAAAACCGGAGAAATGGTTAACGAAATGTTTGAGGCTCTGGGCAAAGAAATAATGTAGGCATGAGTAAAATCTATCAAATAAAAGAATCATTTTTTTCTGAAAAAATACAATTCATAGAAATAGATAAGTCTGGACGCATTAAGGGAACAGACAATTATCTATTTGAAGTGAAAGAAGGAGATTCTATTTTTAATCTTCATCCGTTTTTTGAGAGTATCCCTTATTTCATGGAGGATGTAAAGAAGGAATTTAGTATTCCATGCGTACATTTGGAAATAGGAGAAACCAGTGGAATTTTTGACATCAAGATTTTTTGTGAAGGAGAAGGTTTTATAGTAGCAATTTTTGACTTTACTGATCATTACAAAGAATCCAACACACTTTCTCAAGAAAAAAATGAGTCGATTATACAAACCCAATTATTAAAGGAAAAAGAAGAGTTTAAAAATCGATTTTTAGCAAATACAAGCCACGAATTGCGGACCCCATTGACCACTATTATGGGCTTCACTACTATACTACAAAGATCCAATATAGCTTCGGAACAGTTACATTATTTAGACATAATTAAATCTTCTGGTGAACACCTGAGAAATTTAATTGATGATATTTTAGACATCTCCAAGATAGAAATGGGTCGTTTGCGTATTAAGCACGACAGATTTGACATCAAGGGATTATGCAGTCTTCTTGAATCTCAATATTCATTGAAGGGAAAAGAGAAAGATGTCAAGCTGAATATAAAATTAGACAGCTCAATACCTCAATTTTTGGTAGGAGATAAATTACGTTTAAATCAGATATTGACTAATCTTTTAGATAATGCTTTCAAGTTCACAAACCAGGGTAGTATTAAGCTCAATATTACTAAGATTGAAAGAAAAAGTAGCGATATTAAGCTTCAATTCGAGGTAAAGGATACAGGTCTTGGTATAGATAAAGATAAATTAGACGCTATTTTCGAAAGCTTCATCCAAGCTCATGATGACTCATCAATTAGTGGTACTGGCTTAGGATTGTCCATTGTAAAAAAACTGATAGGCCTCATGGGTGGAAAAATATCTGTTGAAAGTACAAAGGGTATAGGAACTATGTTTACGTTTAAATTAGGGTTTAAAGTATCTTCAAATCAGATACAAGATAAGATAGAAACTATCGAGGCTAATCAAAGAACCTCGGAAAAAGTTAATATTCTAGTTGCTGAGGATATAGAAGTCAATCAATTACTTATCATGAAAATCTTAGCTTCAAGTGGTAAGTATTTTGTGGATATTGTAGGAGATGGTGACCAAGTGGTCGAAAGGTTGCATCAGCAGGATTATGACCTGATTCTTATGGATTTAAAAATGCCCAAAATGGATGGTTACGATACCACAAGATTTATAAGACAATCTGAAGTTGAAACCATAAAGAATATACCTATTATAGCCTTAACGGCGAATGTTTCCCCGTTAGAAAAAGAAATTTGCCTAGGAATAGGGATGAATGATTATATAGGGAAACCGTACAAAGAAAAAGAACTAATAAGTAAGATTGATAACCTTATAAAAAAATAAAGGACGAACCTGAGGTTCGTCCTTTATTTTTAGATGACAATATTTCTATCTGTTCATCGTCTTTATTTCTTCAATAAATGTATCAAGATCTACATTGTTACTTACCAAAGCAAGACCTTTATCTACAACATATTTAGCATTGTCGGCGTTAAAGCCTAAACCTACAGCTAAACGCTCTAAAAGTGCTGTTTGTTTTTCGCCAAGTTCATGATCTGCATATACCATTCTAGCTAAATCGAACAAACGCTCCAAACGTCTGTCATAAGATGTTGGAGGATTTATAGGATGAGTTTCATAATCCTTTAAAGTTTGCTTGTAAACAGTCTCAGAAATGTCTAATTTTCTAGCTAATCTATCTAAAAAGGCACGCTCTTCATCAGTAATAACATCATCACTCATAGCTACTCTTACAATGGCTGCAAAATGGTCTTTATTTCTCTGGCGAAATCCGCTGTCAAATATATCAAGTATGGACATAAATTTGTTTCAATTTTATGGTGCAAATATAATTATAATTGGATCTTTTTTTAGACATTATTTTAAATTTATAGGAGTCATTATTTTATATTTGCTCTCAAACTAAAATTAGTTGAGTAAAACCCTTATCTCACAATTTTTCTCACAGTCTCCGCAACTACGGAAACTGCAGAAATCTATTACCCAAACTCAAGAGAAAGCACATATAAAGGGACTTGTTGGTTCCTCATTATCCTTTGTTATTTCGGAAAGTTTTAAAACTGCTGAAAAGCCTTTTTTATTAATTTTTAATGATAAAGAAGAAGCGGCGTATTACCTGAATGATTTAGAACAATTGATTGGAGAAGAACATGTGTTGTTTTACCCAGGCAGCTACAGAAGACCTTATCAAATAGAAGAAACAGACAATGCGAACGTTCTTTTGCGAGCTGAGGTTCTTAATCGAATCAATTCCCAAAGAAAACCATCCATTGTTGTTACCTATCCAGATGCCTTGTTCGAGAAGGTGGTGACCAGAAAGGAGCTGGAAAGAAATACTTTAAAAATTTCAGTTGGTACAGAATTGTCTCTAGATTTTGTAAACGAAGTCTTATTTGAGTACAAGTTTAAGCGTGTTGATTTTGTTACAGAACCTGGAGAATTCTCTGTAAGAGGCGGAATTGTAGATGTATTTTCATTTAGCCATGATGAGCCTTACAGAATAGAGTTTTTTGGAGATGAAGTAGACAGTATTAGGACTTTTGATGTAGAGACACAATTGTCCACAGAGCAACATAAAAAAATAAATGTCCTGGCTAATGTATCGGATAAAATGGTGCAGGAATCTAGAGAGAGTTTCTTAAAGTATATTGCAGCCAAGACAGTAGTATTTGTCAAGGATATAGATGCAATGGCTTCTCGAGTCGACGGTCTTTATGATAAGGCTACAGAAGCTTTCGATACCTTATCTGAAGACATAAAACATGCCTCACCGGAAGAGTTATTTGCTAACTCAGTTTTATTGAAAAAGCAGCTTCTTGACTATTCCTTGGTTGAGTTTGGCACAAATTCAGTTATGCCAAATACGGTCAATATACCTTTCAGTACTAAGCCACAGCCTTCTTTCAATAAGAAGTTTGATTTGTTAATTGAGGATTTAAATTCAAATCATTCCGAAGGCTACACCAATTATATTTTTTGCTCAACAGAGCAACAAGCCAAGAGATTTCATGATATTTTCGAGGATGTTGAGCAAGACGTCCACTATAAAACAATTGTATTTTCGTTATTCCAAGGCTTCATCGCAGATGATTTAAAATTAGTGTGTTACACCGATCATCAAATATTTGAACGCTATCACAAGTTTCATTTAAAGAATGGTTATGCAAAGAAGCAAGCGATTACGTTAAAAGAGCTAACTAATTTAGAAGTTGGTGATTATGTCACCCATATAGACCATGGTATTGGAAGATTTGGCGGGCTCAAAAAGATAGATGTAGAAGGAAAGAAACAAGAGGCTATTAAATTAGTATATGGGGAAAGGGACATTCTTTATTTGAGTATCCACTCATTGCATAAAATTTCTAAGTTTAACGGTAAGGACGGTAAGCCACCAAAAGTTCACAAACTTGGCAGCAAGGCCTGGAAGGCTTTAAAACAGAAAACAAAATCGCGTGTTAAGGAAATTGCATTTAACCTTATTAAGGTATATGCTAAACGTAAGATGCGAACAGGATTTCAATATGATCCTGATAGTTATTTACAACATGAATTAGAAGCGTCTTTTATTTACGAAGACACGCCAGATCAGAGTAAAGCTACAGAGGATATTAAGCGAGATATGGAAAGCGAACGACCTATGGACAGACTTGTCTGTGGTGATGTAGGTTTTGGAAAAACGGAAGTCGCTATTCGAGCAGCATTTAAGGCTGTAGATAATGGTAAACAAGTAGCAGTATTGGTGCCTACTACAATATTAGCTTATCAACACTCAAGGACATTTTCCGAAAGACTTAAGGAACTTCCAGTAAATGTCGATTACTTAAACCGATTTAGAACAGCAAAAGAAAAACGAATCACACTCGAAAATCTTGAGAGTGGAAGATTAGATATTATTATCGGGACTCACCAACTGGTAAACCCTAAAGTCAAGTTTAAAGACTTAGGCTTACTAATCGTAGACGAAGAGCAAAAATTTGGCGTTGCGGTAAAAGAAAAATTAAAGACTATTAAAGAGAATGTCGATGTATTGACACTAACCGCAACACCAATTCCTAGGACGCTTCAGTTTAGTTTAATGGCTGCTCGAGATTTATCGGTTATTAATACTGCTCCTCCAAATCGATATCCAATTGAAAGTCGTGTTATCCGTTTTGGTGAAGAAATTATTCGTGACGCAATTACTTATGAGATTCAGCGAGGAGGGCAAGTGTTTTTTATTCACAATCGTATTGAGAACATAAAAGAAATTGCTGGCATGATTCAGCGATTGGTTCCTGATGCTAAGGTTGGCATTGGACACGGTCAGCTTGACGGTAAGAAATTAGAGCAATTAATGTTGGCATTTATGAATGGTGAATTCGATGTTCTAGTATCCACTACTATTGTTGAAAGTGGCTTAGACGTTCCGAATGCGAATACTATTTTTATTAATAATGCCAATAATTTTGGTTTAAGTGACCTCCATCAAATGCGAGGACGTGTTGGGCGAAGCAATAAAAAGGCCTTCTGCTTTTTTATTACGCCTGAGTATTCTGCCATGACCGATGATGCCAGAAAACGAATTAGTGCTCTAGAGCAATTCACAGAACTAGGCAGCGGTTTTAATATAGCCATGAAAGACCTTGAAATTAGAGGTGCAGGAGATTTATTGGGTGGAGAGCAAAGTGGTTTTATAAATGAAATAGGTTTTGAAGCGTATCAAAAAATACTGAATGAAGCCATAGAAGAACTTAAAGAAAAGGAATTCAAGAATCTTTATAAAGATGATGACAAAAAGAGAGACTATGTTAAGGATATAACCATCGATACTGATTTCGAGTTGTTATTCCCAGATGATTACATCAATAATATAACGGAGAGATTGAGTCTGTACACCAAGTTGAATGAATTAAAAACGGAAGAAGAACTAGCTACATTTGAAACTGACTTAAAAGATAGATTTGGCGAGTTGCCAATTCATGTTATTGATCTTTTAAACAGTGTGCGCATCAAGTGGATTGCAAAAGCTATAGGTTTAGAAAAAGTAATAATGAAAAACGAAAAGATGGTTGGTTATTTTATTGGTGACCAAGCGTCTGGATTTTATCAAAGCGATGCTTTTACCAAAGTGCTTCTTTACGTGCAGAATAACGCTTCAATTTGTAAAATGAAAGAGAAGCAAACCCGAAAAGGTTTAAGATTATTGCTTACTTTTGAAAATATTAAGTCAGTCGAAAAAGCCTTGCAAGTCCTCAAACCTATTTTGGCTTGATATTTGCCTAAATCAAAATAAAACATACCATAATGACTAAAAAAATTCTTTTGTTATTTGTCTTGTTTCCAGTACTAATGATTGCTCAGCATACCATTAAAGGAACATTTTCCCCAGCCAAAGATTACGAATGGGCTATTTTGTATAAAGTCACGCCTACGACATCTATCTATGTTCAGAATACAACGCTTGACGAAAAAGGAAACTTCGCGTTCAAGATGGATTCGACTATTACAGAAGGTATTTACAGAATCGTTTACGCATTGCCTCAAGAAGAATATAACTTCGACTTAATTTACAATGGTAAGGAGGATATCGAATTGACATTTCATAAAACAGATGGCATAGAATATAAAGTGTCTAAAGAAAATCAACTTTTCAATTCTTATATGAAAAGCATGGATTTGGTGAATCAAGCCATAAATCAATACTATGTTGAAGATGGTAAGGATAAAGAAGCATTCAAGTCGATTTTTAAGACTTTAAAAGATACTCAAGCCAACTTTGAAAAAGCGTCGGAAGGTTTATTGGCTTCAAATTTCATTAAAGCAAATGGACCCTATGTGCCAGAAGAATACGAAGATGTAAAAACCTATTCAAAGAACATTAGAACTAATTATTTTGATGCCGTAGATTTTAATAATAACATTTTGCAGAGTTCTAATTTCTTGATTGAACGTATGCTAACCTACATTTTTGGAATGAGCGTTGATCCAAATGATCAAGAATTTTTGAAATCTTCCGTAGATGATATTGCAAAGAAAATGGGCAATACCAAACCTGAACTAAAAAAGACATTGCTACAAATAGTATGGCAGCAGCTAACCGACTTCAATTTTGAAGATGCTGCTAATCATGTTACAGATAAGCATTTACTCGATTTAGCAAAAGCCATTAATGACGAAGAATTAAAAACAACCTTAACCGTTTATAAAAATACGTCTATGGGTGCAAAAGCACCAGATTTTAAATGGGAAACAGAAGTAAAAGGAAAAAAGAAAACAGAATCTTTATACGATATGGATGTTGCTGAAAATTATGCCGTAGTATTTTGGAGTAGTACTTGTTCACATTGCTTGGAGGAATTCCCTCAGTTAAAGAAGTATACTTCAACACTAGAAGAAGGTAAGCTAAAAGTAATTGCTGTGGGCCTTGAAGAAGAACCCTATCGTTGGAATAGTGAAACCGCATATTACCCTGATTTCATTCATGTCTATGGCGAAGGTAAATGGGATAACCCGATTGGTGATGCCTATGGTGTTGTAGAGACGCCTACCTATTTCGTCTTAGATAAGGACAAAAAAGTTATTGATAAGCCTTACGATTTTAAAGCCTTAAAAGCTTTTATAGATGGTAAGAAATCTAAAATTGGTATAGGTAAAATGCTTGATGATAAGATTAAGGAAGAGAAGAAGGGGAATTAAAAATGATAAAAAGCATCCTCTAAATGCTCAATATCAAAACCTTTTCCTTGTTTTACAATAGCAATAATATCAAAACGTACTTCTACATCTAAGTCGTTTACAACAACATATTCATCAACAGCTTTTACAAGATTTTTTATCTGCTTAGGCTTCACAAAATCTTGAGGGTTGCCAAAATCTTTGGTAGATCTTGTTTTTACTTCAATGATAGCTAGTGTGTCCTTTAGTTGTGCGATGATATCCACTTCGGCTTTATCAAAACGGTAATTTTGCTCGACGATATGATATCCTTTTTTAATAAGGTAATCAACAGCCAATTGTTCTCCTTTTTTTCCAAGCTCGTTATGTCTTGCCATAATTCCTGCGAAGGCAGGAATCTCCTGCACTTAAGTTTTTCAGATTAATTTATTTAAAAATTATGCTAGATTGTTCTTTAGTAACTTTTAATTCAACAGTTGCTCCAAGGATTAAAGCACGATTATCTTTCTCATGTCCTACAGGTGCATTGAATGCGACAGGAAAATCATACTCTGCTACAGCATCTAAGATTATTTCTTCGATAGTGCGACCAAATTCTGTTGTGTTTTTGCGCACCCTACTTATATCGCCTACCATAATACCTTTAAGGCCTTCAAAATAACCAGCACGCTTAAGGCTCTGTAGCATTCTGTCTATATGATAAGCATATTCACCTATCTCTTCAATAAAGAGAATTTTCCCATCCGTATTTATACTGGTTTTAGAACCTAACATGGTATGTAGTAGCGTTAAATTTCCTCCAACGAGAGGAGCGGTTACGGCACCTGTTTTATTTGATGAAGAACCTTCAAATGTATAACTTAAAGGTTTTCCGAAGATAGCATTTTTAAAGCTTGACACATTATCTTGAATCTCTGTAAGGTCTTCAGTCAAGCTTGTACACATTATGGCATGAATGGTTTGGTAACCCTCATTGTGTAATTCATTATGTAAAGCCGTAATATCAGAATAACCAATTAACCATTTAGGACTTTGCTTAAATTTGGTATAATCTATCTTGTCTAAAATACGTACAGTTCCATAACCACCTCTTGCACACCAAATAGCTTTAATGTTAGGGTTATCTAATGCTTGTTGAAAATCTAGAGCTCGCTCAGCGTCTGTCCCTGCAAAATGACCATTTTGATTATGCACATTTTTTCCAACAATAGGATTTAATCCCCAGCTTTTTAAAAGTGCTACCGCTTGATTTATTTCTCTCGTTTTATTTTTAAGGACGCCTGAAGGCGCTACAATAGCTACGCTGTCACCGGCCTTTAGATAATCAGGACAAAATGTGTTTTCACTCATAGTTGTATTTATCGTATTTCCTTGCTCTTGTGCCACTGCAGGCTTACAAGATGTTATAAAAGTAAGAAAGATAAGGAGTAAAAAAGGTTTTAAAACAGTCATATTCAGCACTTTTTTGTAAATGTAAGAATTGTCGATAAGATTATAAATTTACTGCAGATTGTATTCGCTTATTACTGATTGATAACGATACGGAAAGTTTTTTCTTTCATTTAAAATAATCCCAAGCCTATATTTTGTTCGTATATAATTTATTGTTGCGAATATTTCAACAAAAAAAGTGATTTAGCCCTAAAATGTTAAAATTTCGATTCCCTCATCGAATACTTTTCAATCAAAATACTAAAGGTCAATAAATTACGTAAATTAATAGTTCTAAAATCAACTAGCCTATGGAAATTATGCCTTCCTGTAACACAAGTACTCTTGATGCTTATGTTCCTTCTACTTCAAATCCCTGGGATATAAATAAAATACAACACGTATTTAGGCGTCTAGGTTTTGGAGGTGCTAAAGCTGATGTAGATCAAGCCTTAACTCAGACGCCCTCTGCATTTATCGATGGATTAATAGATGCTGCATTATCGGCACCATTATTTCCTGAACCTGCTTGGGCAAATTGGTCATACAATTATTATATAAATAATGGGCTCGATTTCGATGAAGAAACACAAAATAACCATCGGGAGATTCGTCTTCACGCTATGGATGATTTTTTCACTAATAGTTTTAGAGGAAAAATGGTCATGTTTTGGAGCAATCATTTTGTTACAGAACTAAATCAATATTACTGCTCTAGTTTTTTATATAAATATTATAATATGCTTCAGCGAAATGCACTTGGGAATTTTCAAGATTTTGTTCGCGAAGTTGGACTAAATGAAGCTATGTTGATGTATTTAAATGGTTTTGAGAATGGGTTGTATGGCTTAAATGAAAACTATTCCCGAGAGTTATATGAATTGTTTACCCTCGGCGAGAACAATGGATATACACAAACAGATATCGTTGAAACTGCCAAGGCCTTAACAGGCTATAACCATTGGGAAGACGGTTGGTGTAGTAACATATATTTCATCGAGCCTGGTAATCCTGGCTCAACCTTTATTGATGAAGACAAGGTTATATTCGGACGAACTGGGAATTGGGGTTATGATGATGTTATAGATATATTGTTTGAAGAAAAAGCACCGTTAATTGCTGGTTTTATCTGTGAAAAAATATACAAGTATTTTGTTAGTCCAAATATAAATGAAGATGTGGTTGCTCAAATGGCAACATCTTTTCAAACAGATTGGAATATTGAAAATCTAATAAGGACCTTGTTTAAAAGCGAACACTTTTTTGACGATAGATCTATTGGTTCACTAATAAAAAGCCCATACGAATTTTTACTTCAATACTTAAAAATAGGTGAGTTTACAATTGATGAAGAACAAAAAATGATAGCTCATTACTTTACCGATGCTATTGGGCAAAGGTTTTTAGACCCTCCAAATGTTGCAGGATGGCAAGGAGATGAAACCTGGATTAACTCGAGTACACTTACAGGACGTTGGCAGGTTATTGAACACTATGTATGGTATGTATGGAATAATAATCGAGAAGAATTTAGAAACTTGGCAATAGATGCTTCTAATAATAGCAATGACCCTTATGTGGTGGCAAAAAGTATCATAGACAAATTTGTTCCTAAAGAATTACATACTACTACTGATTATACAAATGCAGGAGATGTTTTTAAATCTAATATCCCCCAAAACTATTATGATGATGGTCTTTGGGATCTCTACTGGGACCAAGTACCCTATCAAGTGGTACTTTTATTACTTCACTTGGCAAAAATGCCTGAACTCCAAATAAACTAAAGACCATGTGCGATACTCATAACAACAAGAAGAAATTAACGGATGCCGAAAAGCATTCTCAAGAACATAAAAAGTGGAATAGACGCTCATTCTTACAAGCCTTAGGGCTCGTAGGAGGAGGTACAATGATGTTAGGAGGGTCAACGCTTACGGCATCTAGACCATCTCCATTAGCTAGAGCTCTAAGTCAATCGGTATCAGATAGAATATTGGTACTCATAAGACTCGAAGGAGGTAACGATGGATTAAATACCATTGTACCAATTTACGATTACGATGTATATGCCAATCTAAGACCAACAATTAGGTTACCAGAGAGCACATTATATAATTTATCTCCAGATTTTGGAATGGCAAATTATATGAGTGATTTACAAAGTATGTGGGGAGAGGGTGCTATGAAAGTGGTTCATGGAGTTGGCTATCAAGATTCGAGTTTATCTCACTTTAGAGGGTCGGACATCTGGGCTTCCACAAAGGAAGACGAGATCGTAAATACAGGTTGGTTTGGGCGCTATTTTGAAGACCTCTATCCAGATTATATAGTAAATCCACCGGAGAAACCAGCCGCTGTGCAAATTGGCAGTGTTGGGAATTTGATATTTGATGGAGTTGACAACAATTATGCGTTTTCCGTGGCAAACCCTAATCAATTAGAAAACATTGCTCAGAATGGGACGCTTCATGATATGACTGATTTACCAGATTGTGTTTATGGTGAAAAATTGCAATTTATCAGAGGTACAACTAATACCACATTTACGTATGCAGGGGAGATTCATGATGCTTATTCTGCATCTAGTAATGGTGTAGAATACCTAGATGAAAGGTTAGGAAGACAATTGGCCATTGTTGCCAGAATGATAAAAGGGAATCTTGGCACAAAGGTATACATGGTTACTATAGGTGGTTTTGATACTCATGCGAACCAAAAAGTAGATCATGCCAACATACTTAATGACCTTGCAAATTCGGTTAAATTGTTCTTTGATGATTTAAAATTAACGGGCCATGACGAAGAGGTTTTGGCTATGACGATTTCTGAGTTTGGTCGACGCCCAGATGAAAATGGATCTAATGGTACAGATCATGGTGCTGCAGCGCCTTTAATGTTGTTTGGACCGGGCTTAAACGGTAATGGTTTTATTGGAAATCACCCAAGTTTAACCAGTTTGGATGACAATGGTAATTTAGTTTATAATGTAGATTTTAGACAAGTGTACGCCACAGTGATGAAAGAATGGTTGTGCCTAGATGGAGCAACTGTAGATCAGGTACTCCTAGGAGGAACATACGAAAGCCTTGATCTCGGGCTTAATTGTAGCGCCCTCGATAATGATGATTTTGACGACCAAGAGGGATTTGTACATTTTGGTCTCTATAAGGAGAACAAAACTTTTATAAAGTACAAGAACCCAAATACAGAGCATACAGTTATAAAACTATATAATATTATAGGCCAAGAAATATGTACCCTGCAAAACGAAATCGTATTTGCTGGAGAGCATGAAATAGATGTCAGGCAAGCTGCTACTAGGCGTTTGGATACTGGTCAATATATCTACAGAATTTCTGTAGGCGATAACAATTACAGTAAATCGATTCTTGTGCATTAGGAATTCTTAGAAATTATATGAGCAAAACCCCCAATAATATCTGAGGGTTTTTCTTTGCTTTTTCTCAAAGCAAAATTCTTACTTTTGTGGCTCAATAATTCACAATGGCGAAAGAGTTTAAGAGATACACAATTACAGCTGCATTACCATATACTAATGGCCCAATTCACATAGGGCATTTAGCGGGTGTTTATGTGCCGGCTGACATATATGCACGTTATTTAAGGTTACAGGGTAGTGACGTTGCTTTTATATGTGGCAGCGATGAACATGGTGTGCCAATTACCATCAAAGCAAAAAAAGAAGGTGTTACACCTCAAGACATCGTCGATAAATATCATGCGATTATTAAATCCTCTTTTGAAGAATTCGGAATCACTTTCGACAATTATTCGAGAACCTCTGCTAAGATTCATCATGATACAGCTTCAGAATTCTTTAAAGCCTTATATGAAGATGGTAAGTTTATAGAAGAAGTCACCGAACAATTATATGATGAAGATGCTAACCAGTTTTTAGCAGATCGTTTTGTGATAGGCACTTGTCCTAAATGTGGCAATGAAGAAAGTTATGGCGATCAATGTGAAAATTGTGGAACAAGCCATAATGCTATAGATTTAATAAACCCTAAATCAGCAATTACAGGTGCTAAACCAACTTTAAAGCAGACAAAGCATTGGTTTTTACCATTGGATCAGTACGAAGATTTCCTAAAAGAGTGGATTTTAAAAGACCACAAAAAAGATTGGAAATCCAATGTGTATGGCCAATGTAAATCATGGATAGATGATGGTCTTCGCCCTAGAGCGGTTACACGAGATTTGGACTGGGGAATACCAGTACCGGTCGAAGGAGGTGAGGGCAAAGTGCTCTATGTATGGTTTGATGCACCAATAGGATATATTTCGGCGACTAAAGAATGGGCAAAAAGAGAAGGGAAGGATTGGGAACCATATTGGAAAGATGAGGATACTAAATTGGTACACTTTATTGGTAAGGATAATATTGTATTCCATTGTATTATTTTCCCGTCGATGCTAAAAGCCGAAGGGACTTATATTTTACCTGAGAATGTACCAGCCAACGAATTCCTTAATTTAGAGGGAAACAAATTATCAACCTCTAAGAACTGGGCAGTCTGGTTACCAGAGTACTTAAACGATTTTCCTAATCAGCAAGATGTTTTACGTTATGCACTAACTGCCAACGCTCCTGAGACCAAGGACAATGATTTTACTTGGAAGGACTTTCAAGCTAGAAATAATAACGAATTGGTAGCCATTTTCGGGAATTTTATAAATCGTGTAGTAGTATTAACCAATAAGTATTATGGTGGTGTAGTTCCAAGCCCGTCAGAATTCTCTAAAGTAGATCAAGAAACTTTAGCTGCAGTAAAAGCTTATCCTGCTGTTCTCTCAAGTTCTATTGAGCGTTACAGGTTTAGAGAGGCAAGTCAAGAATTGATGAACTTAGCTCGATTAGGCAACAAGTATCTTGCAGATGAAGAGCCATGGAAAGTAATCAAGGAAGACGAATCTCGTACAAAAACGATCATGTTCGTAGCATTGCAAATCGCAAGTGCTTTAGCAACGTTAAGTGAGCCTTTTTTACCTTTTACTTCTAATAAATTAAAATCTATTCTATCTATTAGTTCGAGCGCTTCGGCTACGCTCAGAGCAGACTCCGTAGAGAACTCATGGAAGGATATTTCAAAGAATGATATCCTTATCCCATCAGACCACCAAATAGGGGAAGCGGAATTGTTATTTTCCAAAATTGAAGACGAAACAATTCAAAAACAATTATATAAGTTACAAGCAAGCAAGAAAGCCAATGATATTGCAAATGCAGTGGTTGAGCCTCAAAAAGAAACCATTACTTTTGATGATTTTTCTAAACTCGATATGCGAGTAGGGACTATTATTGAAGCAGAGAAAATGCCAAAAGCAAAGAAGTTACTAGTGCTTAAAGTAGATACAGGTATCGATGTGCGTACTATAGTTTCCGGAATTGCAGAAAGCTTTACTCCTGAAGAAGTTGTTGGTAAAAAAGTTACCGTATTAGTTAATCTTGCTCCAAGAGCTTTACGAGGCGTAGAAAGCCAAGGCATGATTTTAATGACAGAAACTCCTGAGGGAAAGTTAGTGTTTGTTAATCCTGATGATGCCAATGCTAGTAATGGATTGAAAATTAGTTAAAAGAGATGAAAAAACTACTTTTTTTACTTCTGATTTGCCATTCTTTTTTTGTCATGGCACAAGAAGATTGGATGTTTATTCAAACACAACTTGACTCTGAAAAAAATGGTATTTCTGAAGCAATTCCTTTTATAAATGAAGACTCAAATGAATTATTTCTTTTTTTAAAAGAAAAGCAGAACGGAATAGTTTATAAAATAAACGAGAAGAAGGAGATTTTAGGCGAAATAAGTATTTATAATATACCTACTAAAGCTTATGAATTAGTAGGTCAAACATTTTATGAAAATAAGTACACTTTGTATTTCACTAATCAAACAAAAAGACGACATAGTTATATTCAATTTAATTTTGAAACTAATACCTCTAAGAAGGTTGATGAGATTGACCTTCCGTTAAAAAGGGAGAGAGTTGTTGAGCATTTTGGCGATGGCGATACGTTTTATATTTTAACAGCAATAAAAAATACTTCCAAACTAAAACTCTATACATTTAATGTTCAAGGAAACTACTCAGAAAGAATTATTGACCTTTCAAGTGAAGTGTTTGAAACGAGTAGAGGTTTAAAATTATCATTATACGATTTTATATTTGCGGGCAATAACACAGCAACAACTAAAAAAGTTGAAGTTGGGGTTCCCATTTCTCTGGAAACAGCTAAAGCTGATAATAAACTATATTTTAAACATGGTATAGCAACACTCACTTTGGATTATATAGACCGTTATAGTTATATCATAGACATTGATGTAAATGATGCATCTTATAATCTAGATAGGTTTGAGCATATGGGTTATGATAATGATAGATTAAGAACAAAATCAAACTCTTTTATTTATGACAACTATTTCTTTAATATATATGCTAGTTCTGTTCGATTAAACTTTTCTATTTATAACCGTGAAACTAAAGAAATGATTAATGAGTTTTCAGTTAATCAAGATTCTGAGATAGCATTTAAGAACTCGCCAATAATCCTTGAAGGAGGAGGTTTCTCTAAATACAGGGAATTAGAAAAGACAAAACAGTTTTTAAGGAAAATTAGAGAATCAAATATTGCTCTTTCAGTTTTTAAGAATCAAGAAAAATATGTAGTTACATTAGGCGCAAGCAAGACTAGTGGAGGTGGTTATTATGGGCCAGTTAGTGGAGGATTAATAGGAGGATTAATAAGCGGTGCATTATATTCTTCTTTTGCATCTTATAACGGGACTAAATCAACAAGAATCAATTGCCTTTTTGATGATAATTTCAATCACATACAAGGAGATATACCAGAAAACAGTTTTGATAAGGTTGATGAGTACACTAAATCAATCAAAAATATAAATGCTGAAACCTTATTTAATCATAAAGGGGATTATGTTTGGGGTTCTTACAACAAAGGGTCAAGAATTTATAAATTAGTTAAATTTTAAAAGATTGTTTTTTGTCAAAGTGTCGAATGTGAAGGCATGATATTAATGACTGAAACTCCTGAAGGAAAGTTGATATTTGTTAATCCTGAAGGGGCAAATGCTGATAATGGGTTAAAAATTAATTAACCCCTAATCTTCTGCTCCCATTTCCAGGCAGAAGCTAAAGCATCTTCCAAAGATGTTTCAGCTTTCCAACCAAGCTCTTTATTGGCTTTTGTTGTATCCGCATAAGCAGAAATCACATCACCTTCTCTTCGGTCTACAATTTTATAGTTAAGTTTTTGTTTTGATACCTTTTCAAAAGCGTTGATGACTTCCAACACAGAAGACCCAGTTCCTGTTCCAATATTATAAACTTCGTAATTGTTTTTGTTCTTCTTTTCAATAAGTCGTTTTAAGGCAGCTACATGCGCTTTTGCTAAATCGACCACATGTATATAATCTCTAATGCAAGTGCCGTCTGGTGTTGGGTAATCATCACCGAAAACGGATAGCTGTTCTCTAAGTCCTGCTGCCGTTTGTGTTATGTAGGGGATGAGGTTTTGAGGTACTCCAATTGGCAATTCTCCAATTTTAGCAGAATCATGGGAGCCTATCGGATTAAAATAGCGCAGTGCTATAGCATTAATGTTTTTAGAGACTTTGCAGGTATCACGAATAATTTCTTCTCCAATTTGTTTGGTGTTACCATAAGGAGATTCAGCAGGTTTTACAGAATTAGCTTCCGTAATTGGCATTTCGTCTGCTTGCCCATAAACTGTACATGAGGAACTAAAAATAAAATTTCCTTTCCCTATTTTTTGCTGCTCTTGGAGTAAATAAATCAAGGTGTTTAGGTTATTTTCGTAATACAAGAGTGGGTTTTCAACGCTTTCTCCAACAGCTTTGGAAGCCGCAAAATGAATAACTCCAGAAAGATCATTATGTCTTTTGAAGAAATCTTGAACAGATTCTTTATTTCTTAAGTCTAAATTTTCGAAAACAGGTTGCGTATCCGTTATAGATACAATCCCGTCTTTAACCTTTTCTGAAGAATTGGATAAGTTATCGATAATAATAACTTCAAAACCTTCATTCTGTAGTTCGACAACTACATGAGAACCAATAAAACCTAAACCACCTGTAACAAGTATTTTCATAATCAAAAAATCAAAAATCAAAAATAATCAAAATAATACCTTTACTATAATTAGATGCCCGTAATATCAATTTGTATTGTTTATTAATCCAAAGACTTAGTCTAAAAGCCGATTAAGAGCGTTTTATTTGAGTGCTAAATGAGATATTTTATTTATCCGTAGCGGACAAAAAGAGAAAACGACAGCTAAAAAATGCATTAATATAAAAAGTTAAAGTGATAAGGAGTTAATTGCCGTTGTTAGAGAAAAAGGATTTATATAAAATAGTCATCAAATAATTTAAAAAAGTGCTCTCAAACGAGAGCACTTTTTTTGTTAATAAAAATGTAAATAGACCCTAACTATTAACTAAACAATTATTAACTGCTATTATTAATCACAATATATTTAATTCACAATTACTTTATGGGTTTGATATTTGTTGTTAGATTTTATTTTGAGTAAGTACACTCCAGCATTTAAGTTACTTACATTAATAACGCGCTCAGTGGTTATAATAACTCTGGCTCCAATCATGTTATAAATTTCAACACTATCAATATCAAAAGAGCTTTCTATGTTTATTACTGAGTCTGCTGGATTAGGATATATC
>CALDUJ010000153.1 GCA_937923735.1 uncultured Flavobacteriaceae bacterium
GCTCCCTAAGCTCACTTTGCCAAGCTCTCTGGAGGTATACGAACCTGAGCATACCGAAAATGTGAGAACAAATCTAGCAGGTATGCGTGGCAATATTTCAGATACGTATACAGTAGTACCTCAATATCAGGGCAAATATCCAATACCAAGTATTTCGTTTTCGTATTTCGACCCTAAAACAGAATCTTATAAACGAGTCACTTCAGATGAAATTGTGATTGATGTTCTTGACGGACCTATTAATAATGCAACGGCTGATAATAATTTGAGTACTGGTAGTGGGAAGCAAAGAGTGGTTTTATCTAACGAGCAATTTGCCTTTGTAAAAACGAATCCAAATCTAACGTCTATTACATCACCTAATTTCTTTAAAACCAATTTGTTTTGGGCTTCGTTGTTATCTCCATTGTTATTGATTCCATTAGCAATTGTTTTTAGGAAAAAAAGAGAAGAACGCTTATCCGATGTTGCTGGTAATAGAGTGAGATTAGCTGATAAGCTAGCAAGGAAATATCTAGGAGAGGCAAAGAAATCTTTAGGGAAGAAAGAAGCTTTTTATGAAGCTTTAGAACGTGCTTTACATAACTACCTCAAAGCTAAGCTGAATATTGAAACTAGCGATTTAAGTAAAGAAAAAATAAAAGGCTTATTAAGTGAACGACAAGTTCAAGACACAGTAATGGAAGAGTTTATGAGTTTATTGAAAAATGCTGAATTAGCAAGGTATACGCCATTTTCTAGTGTAGAAATGCAACAGGATTATGATAATGCAGCAAGAACAATTTCAGCAATAGATAAACAAATCAGATAGAGCAATGAAGAAGCTGGTTTACATATTCATATTTTTTATAAGTCTCGGAGCTTTCGCCCAAAACGAAACGGCTTTCAAGGAAGCAAATAAGCTATACAATGAAGGTAAATACATGGATGCCATAGATAAATATGAGTCCATAGTAAAATCAGGGGAGCATTCAGCTGAATTATACTACAACTTAGGAAATGCTAATTACAAACTTAACAGAATTGCACCAAGCATTTATTATTACGAGAAAGCTTTGCAATTGTCTCCCAACGACAAGGAAATACAAAATAATTTGGCATTCGCTCAAAACATGACGATTGATGCTATTGAAGAAGTCCCTGAAGTTGGCATTTCTAAATTTTTTAATAAGCTTATTAATGTTTTTGGCTTTGATGGCTGGGCAAAACTAACCATTGTTTTAATGCTCCTTTTTGTTGGGCTTTTTATCATGTATTATTTTGCTTTTGCCACCCAAAGAAAGCGATTGGCATTTATCGGGAGTATTGCCTCATTATTCTTAATGCTATTATCACTGACTTTCGCTTTTCAGAAATATAATATGGTACAAAAAGACCAACCAGCAATTGTATTTTCTCAAGAAGCCCAAGTAAAAAGTGAGCCAAACCTCAGAAGCACTGAAGCCTTTAAACTACATGAAGGTACTAAAGTGCAAATCCTAGACACCGTTAACAACTGGAAAAAAATCAAACTCGTTGATGGTAAAACAGGTTGGATTCCTAGTGATGATATTAAGGCGTTGTGATTTTTATAACGTTTAATATTTTTTAATATTTGTTTAACAGAATAATCTTCTAGGAATTCTATTTTTGTCTTCCAATTTATAAACACAACCACCCGAATGCGGAAATCTATTGCAGCTATTTTCTTTACATCTTTTTTTATGATGACAATAATTACTCCATCGATAGTTTTACTATTTGACTTGGACCACAGTATTTATATTATTGTTGACAGTAGTGAGGAAGAGGAAAAAGAGGGCAAGGAAGGAAAAGAATCTGCAAAGGACAAGGATGTAAAAATCTTTCAGATTTTTAATAGTGATTTAGATTTTTTTAGTAACTATCTAACTCTTAATTCGGGGTTATACTCAAATACCTACACATCTAATTATCTAGAACTCATTTCTCCACCCCCTGAGTTTAGCTAAGACAAGCTCTTAGCATATTTTAGATGTTAAAGAGTCAGCTTATAGCATTGTGACAGGTGTTATAACGTTCTAATAATTACACTTTTTATTAATGAAGTCATATGACTTCAATGTTAAAATATCGTTTGCTCTTAAAAGAGCGGAGAAAAACTCATTACATTATGTTTAAATATTTAAAAAGCGATATCCCATCGAGTATCGTTGTATTTTTTGTTGCGCTACCTTTATGTTTAGGTATAGCATTAGCTAGTGGAGCACCACTATTTTCAGGATTAATTGCCGGTATTGTCGGAGGTATTGTTGTAGGAAGTTTAAGCGGCTCTAAAATTGGAGTCAGTGGTCCAGCTGCAGGTTTAGCCGCAATTGTTTTTGCAGCTATAGCATCACTAGGATATGAAAACTTTTTGGTTGCTGTCGTTATAGCAGGAGCTATTCAAATACTTTTTGGAGTATTGAAACTAGGAATTATAGGTTACTATTTTCCTTCTTCTGTAATTAAAGGAATGCTTACAGGTATTGGAATCATTATTATTTTAAAACAAATACCATATTTTGTAGGTTATATTCCTTCAAAAGGCGAGGGTACCTTTACAGCTATATTTAACACTCTCTCTAATATTAGTATACCTAATACTCTAATAGCTTTTATTGGTCTTGGTATATTACTATTATGGAGCAAAGTGTTAATTAAAAAGCATAAAATTTTTAGTCTTGTACAGGGACCACTTGTGGCTGTTATAGTTGGTATTATTTTTTATCTAATATTTAAGGACCATTCAACCTTAGATATAGCAGGTAAAAACTTAGTGAGCGTACCGATACCAGAAGATGCAGCATCATTTTTTGCTCAATTTAGTTTTCCGAATTTTTCAGAAATAGCAAATGTTAAAATTTGGATTGTAGCTTTCACTATTGCTTTAGTGGCCAGTTTAGAAACATTGCTTTGTGTAGAAGCTACAGATAAGTTAGATCCACATAAAAACGTAACGCCTACAAATAGAGAGCTATTTGCTCAAGGCACAGGAAATATGCTATCTGGCTTAATAGGTGGTTTGCCAATAACGCAAGTAATTGTGCGTAGTTCGGCAAATATACAGTCTGGTGGACGCAGTAAGATGTCTGCAATTATTCATGGATTTTTCTTGTTGATTTCTGTCATTTCAATTCCAAGATTGTTAAACATGATTCCGTTGTCTGTACTAGCAGCAGTTTTATTAATTGTTGGATATAAGTTAGCCAAACCAGCCTTGTTTAAAAAAATGTATGACTTAGGATGGAAGCAATTTATTCCCTTCACAGTTACTGTTCTTGGAATTATATTTATTGACCTTCTTTGGGGTATTGGCCTAGGTTTAGCCGTCGGCATAGTCGTTATTTTAATTAAGAGTTACCAAAACTCACACTTCTTACATATTGAAGATAAAAGTAACGGTAAGCATAAAATTAAAATGACCTTCGCCGAAGAAGTAACCTTCTTTAATAAAGGAGCCATCTTAAAAGAACTAGACAGCTTGCCAATTAATACGTATTTAGAGCTTGACGTTCGGAAAACGCGCTACCTAGATAATGATATTATAGAAATTCTACAAGATTTCGCCTTTAAGGCTAGAGAACGAAATATAGATATCAAACTTATTTCGGAACGAGGGATTGTTGAAAATCCTGATAGTTTTATCGAATTTTTCAAATTAAGACCAAAAGTCGCTTAAAAATCAAATATTATGAAAACACAAAAGAAAAAAATATTAGTTCTTTCTGAACTAAAAAAAGATTTAGATAGCACTATTAAAAGTGCAGCCAGTTTAGCTAAAATTATGAATGCAGATGTTGATTTTTTCTACGTGAAAAAACCAACAGAAATCGTAAAGAAAGAAAGTCAATTATCGGCGATAAGATCTATTAATAGAGAACAGATTGAGACAGAAAAACAACTTCAAAATCTGTTAGACCCTTACAAAATTAAATACAATATGAAGATTAACCCCAAATTTTCATTTGGGAATGTAAAAAATGAAATCGAAAAGTATATAAACAAAGTAAATCCAGATATCATTGTACTTGGTAAAAGAAAAACAGGTCCTTTTGGTTTATCTGGTAATAAAGTTACCAAGTTCGTACTGAATTCTTTTTCTGGACCAGTTTTAATCGCCCCAACAAACAATGTTGTTGAGCCTCAAGATGATATTTCAATCGGAGTTTTAAATAAGATGTCAGATTCTAATTCAGAAACTATTTTAGATGAGCTCATAAACCTGTCCAAGAATTCTCCAAAAACTTTTAAAATTGTAAATAAAGCCGAGGAGGTTCCTTCTGAAAAAAATGCACCACAAAATGAATATGTCTTTGAAAAGAATGATAATTCAATTAATGTCTTATCAAACTATTTAGAGAAGAGCAGGGTTAATTTACTTTACGTTGATAGGGTAAGTCAAAAAAATAGGCAATCACAAGAATCATCTTTGCCTGTTAAAAGCATTATTGATAAAATTAATGTGCCTTTATTATTTGGTGATGTTTCAAAATTTGGGTTGAATTAAAAAAGAACATTTGAAAAACATACAGGTTTCTTACTTTAATTGGGATTTTGTGTTATCACGTTTTTTAAGTATTAATAAAAACCGTAAATTCACAAGTATCTAAAAAAACAACCCAATTAATGAAAAATCTTTTTTCCAATATTCGTGGCGATGCCTTTGGAGGTATTACAGCAGGAATTGTAGCACTACCATTAGCTCTTGCTTTTGGTGTTTCATCTGGACTAGGACCTAGTGCTGGTTTATATGGTGCTATTTTTATAAGTTTCTTTGCAGCACTTTTCGGTGGCACTAATACCCAGATTTCGGGTCCAACTGCTCCTATGACAGCTGTAAGTATGGTCATTATTGCAGGTATTATTGCTGCAAATGACGGAAGCGTAGAAAAAGCTTTACCTGCAATTCTAACAGTATTTTTATTAGCTGGTTTAATGCAAATTGGACTTGGTCTCATAGGTTTAGGTAAGTATATAAGATATATCCCCTATCCTGTTGTCTCTGGATTTATGACAGCAATAGGTGTGATTATCCTTATCACTCAGATTTTACCGAGTTTGGGTTATTACCCTAAAGAAGACGCTGAGTATGTTAACAAATTCAAACCGCAAGCTGAGGAAGTTATTCTTGAAAACATTTTGAAAGAAGAAGCTGCTGAGGATATATTGGTTTTGGAAGACTTTAAGGAAACTATTTCAAGAGCCGAAAAAGTCACTGAAGCAGATATCTTGAAAGAGTCTCAAACTTTAGCTGCCAAAAATGCTTCAGGTGTACTAGGTTCTTTAAAAGTATTACCGAGAGCTTTAAAGAATATCAATTGGCTTGAGGTTATATTAGCCCTTGGAACCATATTTATTATTTATGGTTTTAAGCGTATAACGACAAAAGTACCGAGTACATTAGTTGCTCTCGTAGTGATGTCAGCAATTGCTATACTCGCAAATTTAGATTATCGACCGATTCCGCAAATTCCTCAAGGGTTACCAGAATTTAAAGCAGAGATATTTACCAACTTTAACCTTAATAGTATTACTCCATATATATTCACCGCTTTAGCATTATCATTATTAGGTGCTATTGATTCACTACTTACGAGTATTGTGGCTGATAATATGACTAAAACTAAGCATAAGCCTAATAAAGAGCTTATTGGTCAAGGTATCGGTAATAGTATTGCGTCTTTGTTTGGTGGTATTCCTGGAGCTGGGGCAACTATTCGTACAGTTGTTAATATTAATTCGGGAGGGAAGACTAGATTATCGGGAATGATAGCAGGTGTATTACTTTTCGTAATTCTACTTGCTATTGCTCCTTTAGCATCAAAAATACCAGCTGCGGTATTAGCAGGAATCTTAATAACAGTTGGTATTGGCGTCATGGATTATAAAGGCTTAAAAGCGATTCCTAGTTTACCAAAGGACATAAAACTTGGCCCGCTTAAACTAAGCTCTGAAGTACTAATAATGCTCATTGTTCTGGTACTTTCATCTTTCTGGGATTTGGTTTATGCCGTTGGTATTGGGCTTGTAATTGCTTCTCTGATGTTTATGAAAAAGATTGGTGATCTTACAGCAGAGCGCTCTGATGTTAAATCTATTGAAGACGAAAAAGCTTGGAAAGATGAGACCGACTTTCCAAAAAATTTCAAAGAGGAAGTCTTTATAAAGCACATAAAAGGTCCTCTGTTTTTTGGATCCACAAGTGATTTTCAAGCCTTAGCACTTCAAATCCCAGACACGGCTTCAACAGTAATAATGCGTTTAGACCGTATGCAGTATATGGATCAGTCGGGATTATACGCTATGGAAGACATGTTACAAGACTTAAAAACAAAAAATGTAACAGCCTTGTTTGTTGGTTTATTAAATCAACCAAGATATATGATGGAGCGAATTAAGATTATTCCACAATTTATACCAAACGAGCATATATTCGAAACTTTTGATGAATCTATGGAATGGGTAAAACAAAATGTAAAAGACGAACATTAAAAACAAATTAAAAAATGAAAAACATAGCAATAACGAAAGACATGCAAGGTGCATTGACGCCTTCAAGTGTATTAGAAGATTTATTAGAGGGAAATGCAAGATTTGTAAATAACAAAAGCCAATCTGTAGATAATTCTGCATTAGTACAACAAACAACTGGTGGGCAATTCCCAAAAGCAGTGGTCCTTTCATGTATAGATTCTAGAGTACCAGTAGAAACAGTTTTAGACCAAGCTATTGGAGATGTATTTGTAGCTAGAGTAGCAGGTAACTTTGAGAATGAAGACATTCTTGGAAGTCTTGAATATTCTTGTAAAGTTGCAGGAAGTAAATTAGTAATGGTTTTAGGACATGAAGCTTGTGGTGCCGTTAAGGCTGCTTGCGACGGTGTAGAGTTAGGTAATATAACTCACTTATTGAGTAATATTTTACCAGCTGTTAAACAATCGTCAGATGAAGTTGATGGTGCTTTAGACTCTTCTAACAAAGCCTTTGTAGCTAAAACAGTTGAGAATAATGTAAAAATGACAATGGATAGAATCCGCGAAAGAAGTCCAATTCTTAAGGAAATGGAAGACAACGGAGAAATACAAATTGTAGGAGGTGTATACAGTCTTCATTCTGGGAAAGTAGAAATGCTTTAGAGAATAAATAAAGACTAAAAATAAAAAAGCCGCTTCTCGAAGCGGCTTTTCTTATGCAGTAGTTTCTTCTTTAGGCTCTTCTTCATCATCTGCTTTAATAATGTTAGGGAATACTATTGGAGCGAGCGCTTTTACAGGCTTATAAAGTGCCGATTCTTCTATATCCTCTTCTCCTACAAACGGAATAACGCTGTTCATTTTACTGAACACGATTAATAAAACACTCAAGATTAATCCGATTTTCAATGCTCCAAAAACACCTCCTAAGATTTTATTCAAAATTCCTAAAGCAGCAAAATCAGCCAATTTAGTTAATGCCTTTCCAGCTAAGGAAATAGCAATAATAATAATCACGAATGTAATAGCAAATGCTGCTAAGTTGACAGTTTTTTCATTCCACTCGGTCTTGTCCATTAAAAATTCAGCCGCAAAACTACTAAAGTGAATAGCGCCATAAACACCAGCAATTAAAGCTACCAATGATGCGACTTCAACAAATAGACCTTTCATAAAGCCTCTAACGAGTCCAAATAGGAGGAGCGCTCCAAGGATAATATCTAATACATTCATGATTTAGTTAGTTTTTAGCAAATATATAATAAATAACAACCTCGATTGTATCATAAATATTGTACTAGCCAGAATGCAAATCTCTATTCTTTATTCTAAAAGCAAAGCGGTCTTGATTCTAAAATAACTAACTTTGTAAAGGTTAGATTTATTGCTAATTAAAAAAGAGATTCCTGTTTTCACAGGAAAATTTTATGTCTAGAGACGAACAATTAAAAGAACGATGGAGCTTGGTAGTTGAAAAACTATCAGGTCAATTTGCTGAAGGCGACACCTTAGATTTAGATGCTATTATCTATTTAATAGGGATTCAAGAACTGGGTCAGCTAGATAGAAAGTTCAAAAAAGACCATAAGCTAGATCTTATGCATATTGCGATTTGCAGGCTTTTGGAACCTTATGGATATTATGAATTTGATTATTTTGATGACGATGGTTGGCCTCATTACACCGTTAAGGAAACGCTTCCTAATTTGAAGGCTGGAGAACAAAGCGTCCTTATGAAAGAAGCCATTGTTAACTATTTCCTAGAAGCAGAATTCATTCAATAAGAATTCTTAAATTTGCCATTCACTTTTAGGTGCTGAAATTAATTCAGCATAAATGACACCATGATAGACAAGATAAAGGAACTTATCGCTGAAGCTGAAGCTTTCAAATCGCAATCCAAAGACGAGATTGAAGCATTCCGTATAAAATACTTAGGTAAAAAAGGATTGTTGAATGATTATTTTGCAGAATTTAAGAATGTAGCAAACGATCAGAAAAAAGAATTTGGTCAAGCAATTAATCAACTTAAGACTACCGCTCAAGATAAAGTGAATGCGCTTAAGGAAGAGTTGGAAGATAAAGAAGAGATAATAGGTGCTTATGGCGATTTAACAAGACCAGGTGAACCGATTGAAATTGGTGCGCGTCATCCCATATCCTTAGTAAAAAATCAAATCATCGATATCTTTTCTCGGATTGGCTTTAATGTAAGCGAGGGTCCAGAAATAGAAGATGACTGGCATAACTTTACGGCGCTTAATTTACCAGAATATCATCCAGCGCGTGATATGCAGGATACATTTTTTATCCAAACAGATCCAGACATTTTATTGCGTACGCATACAAGTTCTGTACAAGTACGTTACATGGAAAACAACAAGCCGCCTATCCGTACAATTTCTCCAGGTCGAGTTTATAGAAACGAAGCTATTTCTGCACGTTCTCATTGCTTTTTTCATCAAGTAGAAGGCTTATATATAGATAAAGACGTAAGCTTTGCAGACTTAAAGCAAACGTTACAGTATTTTACTAAAGAAATGTTCGGGAAATCTAAAATACGTTTACGCCCATCCTATTTCCCGTTTACGGAACCTAGTGCTGAAGTAGATGTCTATTGGGGACTGGAAACAGAAACCGATTATAAAATGACCAAAGGTACAGGTTGGCTAGAAATCATGGGTTGTGGCATGGTAGACCCTAACGTTCTTGAAAACTGTGGTATTGATTCGAAAGAATATTCTGGTTTTGCATTTGGTATGGGTATTGATCGTATCGCTTTGCTGCAATATCAGATATCAGATATTCGTATGTTTAGTGAGAATGATGTGCGTTTCTTGGAGCAGTTTAAAAGTGCTCTGTAATTCCTGCGAAGGCAGGAATCTCTTTATGAGTAGATTAAGTTTATGACATAATGAAACAACAAAAAGCTAATTTTTTATTGACTTCAATATTTTGTCTTCTTTTAGTTTCGTGCACTAAACCAATTGAAATTTATCTCCAAAATATTGGTCAAGATGCTTTGATTATTTATGGGACTATTACGAATCGTAAGAGTTTCATTAAACTGCCAAATCAAGTGCCAATTTATACTTTATCGATGGATAAATATGAAAATTGGATTAAAGACGATTATTTAGCTTGGAAAGACTCTGTTAACTACGAAATAATAATTCCACCAAAAAGTCAAGTTAAGATATCTGATTTGAGTGATCAGCTAATACTAGGAATTAATTCACCTTACATCAGAATATTTACGGCTAATGATACTATTTTTAGAGGAGACGGAAGAGATTTTCACAGATTATACGAATCTCAAAATTATTCTCGAATTAAGAGAAGTATTTATAAAGTAGAATTACATCAATAAGATTCCTGCCTTCGCAGGAATGACAGACATGAAAGAAGATATCACCATCCCAAAAGTTGAAGGCGTTTATATTGCTATCGTTAACGAATATAATGACATTTATAAAACACGAGATTGGAACGCTTATATCATAAACGATAAAGCCGTAGATTTAGATGTAGTACTGATTGTAACTAGTGGTTATTCCAAAGAGAAAACAACATCAGTATTCCGTAAAAAACTAGATAAACTCCCTGCAAAAAGTTATGCTAAAATAGAGTTGATGCAAGAAGAGCTCTTTGCCCTGAACAATCAATTTAAAGTCTCTTTTTTTGAAGGAAATACTATGTTAGACAAAACATATCTGTTTAGAAAGAACACGATTAATCTAAAAGCACTTCAGGATATTCCTTTGATGGATATAAAGGGAGTTTTGGTAAAATAATTATTCTTCATCAATTAGGTGTAAATATCGATGATTAGAAGTTAATTGCACTATAAGGTGAAAAACAGAATGTCTTACAAGAATTCTATTTAAAGTTCTTTTACTGCTCTTCCTTTTGATGTCAAATGATTTAGAGTGTTTTTTTAGAAAACTAAATTGAAAAATATCAAATTCGGCCAAATTGTAATTTAACTCATGTGCATATCTATTTCTTAATTGATTAAATATCAATAAGTCATTTAGAATAGAATCAGGTGTAATTCTTTCTGACCTTAGAAATACGATTTTTTTATAGAAAGAATTTAAGATTCCTTTCCTTTCTAGAGTTTCAAATCCGTTTAGATTTTTATGTAGAATCTCATTTAATACTCTCTCTAAATAAAGGTGACTGACTAAAACCAGGTTTAATTCATTTTCAATTGAAAAAATCTTTTTATAAAAATTTGTGCTTAATGCTTTCGATTTATTGGGCAAAATAAATGAAAAAATATCCATAAGCCTCTTTTCATGGTTAAGAAGTTCTGATTGTTTGAGGACTTTAAGAGTATCAACAGCTGTGTCAATTAGATTAATCATACTTTTTAAAATCAATCCAGCTTCTCTGTCAATTTCTTAAACACCTTTTTAGGGTTTTTGCCTTCATATAAAATACTGTAAACAGCATCAATTATAGGCAGTTTAGTTTTCTTTTGGTTCTTTTCGTTGAGTAAGTGTGCGCTTTTTGTGGCATAATAACCTTCTGCAACCATATTCATTTCCATTTGCGCAGATTTCACCGTATAGCCTTTGCCAATCATATTACCAAACATACGATTACGGGAGAATGTCGAGTAGCCTGTTACCAAGAGATCTCCTAAATAAGCAGAATTATTGATGTTTCGTTTCATTTTGTGCATTTTCTTAATAAAACGCTTCATTTCACGTATGGCATTACTCATCAAAACACTTTGGAAATTATCTCCATAACCCAATCCGTGAGCCATCCCAGCAGCTATGGCGTATATGTTTTTGAGCATAGCCGCGTATTCTGTTCCGATAATGTCATCACTGGTTTTAGTGCGTATATAATCACTTGATAATTGCTTTGCTACTTCTTGGGCTTTCTCTTGATCGGCGCAAGATATAGTCAGGTAAGACAAGCGCTCTAAGGCGACTTCTTCTGCATGACAAGGTCCTGAAATAACCACGATATTCTCAAAAGGAATCGTATATATATCATGAAAATGTTCGCCGACCAATAATCCACTTTCCGGGATGATGCCCTTAACAGCTGATACAACGGTTTTGTTCTTTATGCCAACGCTTAACTTTTCTAATTCAGAATGCATAAACGCAGAGGGAATAACAAAAATCAATACATCTGCATAATCAGCGATTTCATTAATATCATTACTGAGTTTTAATTGTTCTGTGTGGAATTCAACAGAACTGAGATAACTCGGATTATGTTTTTCTTTAAGAATGTGCTCTTTTGCATAGACACTACGCATATACCAACCTACCTCATCTAAATTTTCGCAAAGCATCTTAACTATGGCAGTTGCCCAACTTCCGCCTCCAAAAACAGCATATTTTAAAGATTTACTCATAATTTATCAAATCGTAATTACGTCATAACAGTCACATTGAGCATTGCCAAGGTGAAAATATATTTTGACCGAAGGCACCTTGCAAGGCAAGTCGAAATGTATTTATTTTTTACACGCTTAGGCTTAGACTCCGCTCAGCCTGACATAAAGCATTTAATTCAAAATTACACAAATTATATTTTTATTTAATTGATTGATTATTAGTTAATTATATATTTTGGCATGTATTTTGAAAGTTCTAAAGTAAACATATAAACTGCTGGATTATGAAGACTTTTAAATTACTTACCGGATTTGCTTTAATGGCAACATTATTTACATCATGTTACACCGAAATTGGCGTAGATGATTTTAATGACACACCTCAAGTATCCTTAAACCAATTGTTAAACTCTTACGACTTATGGTATGTGGATATTAATGCGACTGTTGGTCAAGGAGAAACACCTTTTTTACAAAAGGCATTTACAATGTCGTTTAGAAATGGTAATGTGTATGCAAACAATAACTTAGTGGGTATTGGGAGTCAAGGTGGTGGTCTTGGTATTTCAGTAGGCTATTACGAGGCTTACGATATGATTTTAGATGTCTATCATGATTTGGATGGTTTTGAAACTTTTGATGTCTTCCAGATAGACAATAATACTATAGAATTGTACAATCCTTTTAACGATACATCCTATTTCTTGGACGGATACCAAACATCTAATTTCGATTATGATTTTGTATTCTTTGATAACATTCACTATTTCTTACAAGAGTATGGAGCATGGGAGAAAACATATACAAGTCAAATGGGTGCTTTAAACGAATTTGATAATGAGAACTATTTACAGTTCTTGTCTGGCGGAAATGATTCTGAATTTAGAAGCTCTCAAGATGAAAATGTAGGGAACACAAATGATATTTACTGGGATTATACTGGGCTTTATGGCATTAATGATGTAGCTGGAGACGCCTATATAAAAACCTTAACATTAGATTATGACTATTTCGACAATGAATTTTTCGAGTTAGACGTTATAAATGACGGAAAGATAGAGCTTTTTCACAGTACCTCAGGAACTGTTTACGAATTTGAAGGTAGAGGTTACATTCAATATTTAAGAACTGGAGCAGTAGATGGAAAAGAAGGAAAGTCTACAACAATAGAAAAGAAGCGTAAACAAAAAACGCCTAAAAAAGATAATCCAAGAGACAGTAAACGAAGCTAGATTTTTTTGGTTGGTTATTTAGTTTCTACCGCTCTTCTAAAGCAATTTAGAGGAGCGGTTTTTCGTGAAACCTATTTTAAGAAGCTGCACAGTAGCGAACTTAAAACAGATGGTTGAACGAATCCCGATTTTTACATCGGGATATTTTATTTAATGATTTCATCATCGAATTTATTAGCTTAGGAATTTCATTATTTCCATTGTACAAAAAATTAAAAAATTGTATTTTGCTACTTTAACCTAAAACACAAATAAACATGGGACTATTTTCATTTATTAAGAACGCTGGAGCTAAAGTTTTTGGCATAGGAAAGACAGATGCTGAGGTAGCCGCAGAGGCTGCTGCGGAAGAAATGCGCGAGGAAGCATTAGTAGCAAGACGATTAGAAAATACTATTAGAGACCTAGGACTAGATGTCGATGGCTTAAATGTACATATAGACGACGATGCTGCAACAATTACTGGTTTGGCTCACGACCAAGCTACTAAAGAAAAAGTAGTGTTAGTTGTTGGCAACTCGGAAGGTATTGCAACAGTTGATGATCAGATGACTGTAGAAAACGTCGAACCAGAAGCTCAGTTTCATGCTGTAGTTAGTGGTGACACATTAGGAAAGATTGCTAAGCACTATTATGGTAATGCCATGAAATACCCTGTAATTTTCGAAGCTAATAAGCCAATGCTTACACATCCAGATAAAATTTACGTTGGGCAAGTATTACGTATTCCTGCTTTAGATTAGATCTATAATTCAGTAAAAAACAAAAAGCCAACTCAATGAGTTGGCTTTTTTATTTTAAAGACTAGTTCAACACTTAAATAACTAACTTAACTTAAGAAAAATAAATTGTTATTTCCAATGATTAACAATTTCTTGAATCGCAACTAAAATTCCTTTATAGTAACCATCAGTATTAATTTTTGGTATCAAAATTTCACTTATTAATTTTTTACGAAATTCATTTGGAATGGTAAAATCTGTACTAAGAGATGTTGCAATTTCTATTTGATTCATAGATTTACTTATTAAAATAGTTAAACCATTACCATTGGTTTTTCCAATTTCCCAATCGTTAGAAATTAATTTGGCATACTCATCAAATTGGACCCCTTTGGGTAGAGAATCAATCGAAACTATGCTAATTTCATTTTGGCAACTTTTAAAATAATAGTTAAGTAGACCAGAGATATTTTTTCTTTCCGATTCTAATAATAAATTTTCATAGTCATTAACAAAACCTACTCTTTCGGGTAATCTTATAAAAGTAATATGTGAATTAGTTTCTTCATTTGACGTGTCAATATTTACACTCTTACAATTAGTAAAAAAAAATGACAATAATATGATAGATAATATTTTTTGCAATTTTATATAATATTGAATGCAATGCCAAAATAACCATTTAAGAGTTATTTATAAAAATTCATCTCATCTAAATACTGCCAAACATGTTCTGGTAACATGGGACGGATGTTCTTTTTCTCCTTGATGGCTTTTCGAATGAATGTTGAAGACAATTCCATTATCGGTGCATCAACCTTATGGATTTTTGGATGGTTATCAAATCGCGATTCAACCTTACCCTCTGATAATCTTGGGTAGACGTAAAGCTCATGACTCTCTAAGATAAGCTCGTAGTTTTTCCACTTGTGAAAACTCTTCAGGTTATCCTCTCCCATAATTAGGCAAAATTGATGGTCAGGATATTTTTCTTCTAAATGCACTAAGGTATTAATCGTGTAATTAGGTTGAGGAAGTTTGAACTCAATATTACTTGGCTTTAGTTTAGGATATTCTTCGGTTGCTCTGTCTACCATTTGATAACGATGGTTATTGTCTAGCAACGAGCTTTTTTTCTTAAAAGGACTATGAGGTGTTACCAAAAACCAAACCTGGTCTAAATCGCTGTATTCAGCCATATAGTTAGCAATCGTCAAGTGTCCAACATGTATAGGATTAAACGTTCCGAAGTATAAGCCTATCTTTTTTTTCACTTTTCTTTTTTTTTATCACTCACAAAATCTCCAACTAGGGTATCAGCTTCTTGTAAAGCTTCTTCCAGGTTTTCGTTGAGGATGACTTTATCGAATAATGGTGCAGTTGCTAATTCAGCAGAAGCTTTAGCTACTCTCATATTTATCTTGTCATCGCTCTCTGTTTTCCGTTTTTTTAAGCGAATCTTTAACTCATCTATACTTGGAGGTTTTACAAAAATAGCTAAAGTCTCTTCCGGGAATTTTCGCTTTATACGAAGGCCACCAGAAACATCAATATCAAAAATAACATGTTTGCCTTTAGCCCAGATACGTTCGACTTCTGTTTTTAAGGTACCGTAAAAGTTGTCTCGATAGACTTCTTCCCATTCTAAAAATTCATCAGCTTTTATCTTATTCTTAAATTCTTTTGCAGAGAGATAATAATAGTCTACACCTTCTTGTTCTTCACCTCGTTTTTCTCTTGATGTTGCAGAAATAGAAAACTCCAAGTTAAGTTTTTCTTGCTTCAGTAAATGTCTTACAATGGTCGTTTTACCAGAGCCAGACGGTGCAGAGAATACAACTAACTTACCTTTACTCATCTAAAGAACATTTAAGAGTTGTTCTTTCACTTTCTCTAATTCATCCTTCATTTGTACAACTAATTTTTGCATCGGAGCATAATTAGATTTAGAGCCAATAGTATTAATTTCTCGTCCCATTTCTTGGCCAATAAAGCCTAATTTTTTACCATTGGAGTCAGGAGAGTTAATAGATTTAATAAAGTACTCTAGGTGGTTTGAAAGTCGTACTTTTTCTTCTGTAATATCAAATTTTTCGATATAGTAAACGAGTTCTTGTTCAAAGCGGTTTTCGTCATACTTTTCTTTAAGGTCTTCAACACCTTTCTTTAAGCGCTCACGAACACCTTCAACACGTTCCGGGTCCATTTTAATAACATCTTCTAACAATGCAGAAATATTCTTAACGCGAAGGCTTAAATCATCATTAAGCGCTTTTCCTTCCTCTGCGCGATATGTCGCGATTTTATCTAAAGTATTTTTTATTTCACTTTCGATAGTTTTCCATTCATCTTCTTCAATTTCGTCGCGCTCAGTAGTAACTGCATCAGGCATTTTAATAGCCATCTTTAAAAGTTCAATTTCGTCACCATCTACGACTTCTCTTAGTTGCTTCATATATTGTTTGGTAACGGTCTTGTTAATTTGCGATGAGGTTTCTTCGCCAGTAATTTCCATATAAAGGTTAAAATCAACTTTACCTCGTACCAATTTTGAAGCAATCATTTTTCTGATACCTAATTCTTTTTCTCGATATAGAGACGGTGTACGCACATTCAAGTCAAGATTCTTACTGTTCAGAGATTTAATTTCTATGGTAATCTTCTTGGAAGGAAGCTGTAAAACAGACTTCCCATAACCTGTCATCGATACTATCATGCGTTGTTTTTAAAGTTAGGCGAAGTTACAAAATTTAAAGAGTAGGTAGGTCTATCCTAAAGATTTATCAGATTAGGAACTATTACTAATAAACTAATACTAAACTTTTTGAAAATAAGGTGTTATTCAACAATAAATTTCCCTTGCATAATTCCTGAATGTCCAGGAAAGCTACATATAAAATCATATTCGCCTTTGGCAGGTGCATCAAAAGTAATAGAAGTTGTTTCTCCGCCTCCAATCATTTTGGTATGAGCTATAACATCTTTACCGCCATTAGGAATATAGTCTGTATCCCTGGCCGCTGATGCCTCAGATGAAAAAGAAGGAATATCGGTTCCTTGTTTTAACACAACAACATTATGTCCCATTATATTTGCTGCCATTTTTCCTGTGTGCTGCAATACAATAGTTACTTTTTGACCTTCTTTTACACGAATAACCTTTACATTGAATTGCATTAAATCATTACCAGTAACTTTTACTTCAATCTCTTTAGCATTATCAGTGCTAGAAGATTCTTTTTTGGTTCCTATTTTTACTTTTTCCTTTTCAGTCTTTTTTTCATCACCTCCACAAGAGAAGAATGTTATTGAAAGTGTCAGTATAAGTGCAAATTTTAATGTTTTCATTTTTTGTTGTTTTAGTGTTTTGCTAATATAAAAAATAGACACCATATTATGAGTCATAAAAAAAGTGATATTCATATTTTTGCATACTTAACAAAAAGAAAGATGTATTTTAAAGAATTTGATATACGATGGAGTGATATTGATGCCAATAGGCATCTTGCAAACTCAGCTTACATAAATTTTATGAGTCATACTCGTATGGGGTTCTTTATTGACAAAGGAATTACTCAGGAGCAGTTGGCAAAATTCAATATAGGTCCAGTCGTTTTTTATGAGCATATCTACTATTTTAAAGAAGTGTTTCAAGGTAAGCCTGTTCGTGTGAGTCTTGAAGTGACAGGATTGAGCGAAGATGGTGGTTTTTTTGAATTCGCTCATAATTTTTACGACCATAAAGGAAGAAACCTTGCACATTGCGAAATACTTGGCGCATGGATTGATCTTAAAAGCAGAAAGCTGACTTCTTTTCCGAAAGAATTAGAATACATAATAGATGATTTTCCGAAAGCTAAAAACTTTAGAATTCTTACTAAAGAAGACACGCGCAAATACGGAAAGAAACCAGTAAATCTTATTTAAAAGGATGGTGTTGTTTGAAAGATTTTATCTTCACGTTAGAAGCCAGAGGCTTTATAAAGTGATTAGGTATAGTTCTTTTATGTCTGAAATAGCATATTAAATCTTCTGGTTCTGCACCAAGTGTGCTTTTAATTTCTGAAGCTGTTCTTCCTAGGTTTATTCTTTTAGAATTGTATTCGATTCCCAATCTTACATAATCATTCAAAATTCTCGGGTAAATGGCAAACTTCTTATTTAAAGAATAGTCGAGTCCTATAAAATGTGCATCCAAATTTTCTTGATTAACCATTGCCGAAAGAAAGCCAACTAGTTTCTCTTCAAAAAAATAACCCTTAACAATGAATTTGTCTTTATACACGGCTTTCAAATTGGTATAGGTGTTTAAATTTAGAATCTGCGCATTGAAATTAGCGTTAGCAATAGTATTTTCGTATAATTTCTGGAGTTCGTTTTTGTGTTTGGCAATATCCTCATTCGTAAATAATTTGGCAACCAAAGATTCACTTTTGGAATCTGCCTTATTAGCTTTTACACGGTATTTAGATTTGAGGGCGTTTTTATAATCTTCAAAAGCGTTCCATTCTGGCTTAAGAGATATAATCATATTAGGTTCTACTTGCATGGATGCATAATTAAAACCTTTCAATTCATCCGTAATATAAAGTGATTCTTCCTTAAAGTCCTTAATAAAAATGCCATGCATTCTCTGAGATTTGGAAAGCTTCTTTACAGCTTTGGCAATAGCTCTAAAAGTTTTCTTCTTATCTTGTCCTTCTCTTAAGAATGTCCCATATTCCCCACTTAAAAACACATTGCCAACGAATAAAATTTTGATTTGATTATTGCAAAACATACGATTAGCAGCATTCTTTAACCATTCAGAAATCTTAATGTTTTTTGTAATGGTTTCTACACTAATTGAAACTAACTGAGTATTGGCAAATGCTACAGGTTTGTCTTCATCAAAAATGATGATGTAGGTAAAAGAAATATCTTCATTTGCTGCTTCAAAAGTCTTCAAAAAATCGGGCGTATAATATTTATTATCGCAGCACCCTAAGGCATCCCAATATTTAGAATCAATATCGTCTACTGAATCATAGAATATAGGAATCAAACTACTCACGTAATAGGTTTTGGTTGTTGGTTATAAGATACAAGATATACGCCTGCAAAAATAAGAAGGGCTGCACTAATCTTAACAATTCCTATTGAATCTACACCCATAAGCATAGCAAAAATGCCTGCTAAAACAGGTTGTATATAAATAAATGTACCCACTGTAGATGCCTTTAACCTGCTCAGGGCTAAAGGATTTAGAACATATGTGCCAAAAGTAGCACCGACCACTATAAAAATTACGGAGAAAGACACATATGGTGTGAAATTTTGCCAATCCACTTCACTAAATTCGGTAATTCCTAGTGGTGTAACTAATAGTATTCCGAACAAAAACAACCATTTCATAAATGTAAAGGGATGGTATTTTACGGTCAATTTTTTTATGAGGATAATATAAATACTGTAAAAAACAGCATTCAAGAAAATAAAAAGATTCCCAAGCAATATATTATCGGCCGCACGTTCTGATTTTCCATAAACTGTTAATACAATGGCGCCTATACAACCCAGTATGACACCTACAATTTTTAATCGTGTAATTTTTTCTTTTAAGAAAAAAGAAGACATTAAAAGAATAATAATAGGGGAAGATGTCATTATAACCGATGCATGCACTGGAGAGGTATACTCTAAACCTTTCAAAAAGAAAACCATATTAATCCCAACGCCACAAACAGCAGCGTAGAAAAATTTGAGATAATCTTTTCTGTCAACTTTTTCAGATTTATAGAATAAACCTAATAACCAGAATAATATAACAGCGCCCAAAACTCTAGCAAATACCAAACCCATTGGCTTTACGTAACCTTCGTTCATAACAAACTTTGCAAAGGTGTAGTTTAAGGCATAAAGCAATTGCACCATGAAAAGCGCTACTAATGCAAGAGATCTACTTTTCATTAATGGCTAATTTGGCAGCTTCAACAGTAGATTTACTGTTACCAATAAAAATGAAGTCATTAAATAAGATAACTGGGCGACTCAAAAATGTATAATGCTCAAGTATAAATGCCTTGTAGTTTTCTTCTTTTAAATTCTCATACTTCAAATTACGCTCCTTGTATAGCTTTGCTCGCTTACTAAACAATGATTCATAATTGCCAGCTAAGGCTTTCATTTCTTCAATTTGCTTAACCGTAATGGGTTCTGTTTTTATGTCTTGAAGTACAAAGTCAGAATCGACATTAAGCTCTTTCAATATCCTGACGCAGGTACTACAGGTCTTGAGGTAATATATTTTCTTCATATAGCAAAGTAAGGCTATTTCAGACTAAAATAATTACATTTACCATGAAAATCATCAACATATGGATTACTACTCTATTGCCACAATCTTAATTGTATTATCGGCTGTTTTTGGATATTTAAATGTCCGCTTTTTAAAACTGCCTATCACCATTGGTTTAATGGTTATAACAATCCTTTTTACTTTGATTGTCTTAGGTATTAGTTATTTTGATGATACGCTTTTGATTCGCGAAAGAGAACTCATTTCTCAAATAGATTTTAAAACAGTGCTTCTCGATATCATGCTATCTTTCTTGTTATTTGCCGGAGCTTTACATACCAATTTCGAGCAGCTTAAAATACAACGTTGGCCTATTTTGGTTTTTGCTACACTTGGCGTTTTAGTTTCTACATTTCTAGTAGGTATTATTATGTATTTCGTATTACAATTTGTAGGTTTACCAGTTGCGTTTATTTATTGCTTGCTCTTTGGGGCTTTAATTTCGCCAACAGACCCAATTGCTGTTCTAGGAATCTTAAAACAAGCTGGGGCTCCAAAAAAATTAGAAACTAAGATTGTTGGAGAATCCTTATTTAATGATGGTGTAGGCGTTGTTGTGTTTCTAACTATATATGCAATTGCTAAAGATGGTGGTGATGTCTCTTTTGCTTATATCGCTGAAATGTTTGCTGTTGAAGTTCTTGGAGGAATTGCCTTGGGATTACTATTAGGTTGGATTACATATAGGCTAATGAAATCTATTGACGATTATGATGTTGAAGTAATTATTACTATTGCTGCAGTAATGGGAGGAACACTACTTGCCCAAAAACTACACACATCGGCTCCTTTAGCAATGGTAGCCTGCGGGTTGATGGTTGGAAATGACACTATTAGAAATACAGCAATGAGTGAAATTACCGAAACTTATGTCGATAAGTTTTGGGAGCTAGTAGATGTCTTATTAAACACCTTGCTATTTGTTCTTATTGGTATGGAAATACTAATGTTGACTTTCGATGGTCAATTTATTTTAGCTGGAATTATAGCTATCCCAATTGTATTAGCATGTAGATATATTTCCCTTTGGGGGCCAATAAAATTCTTTCAAAAGAAGTTGGATTTTGTGCCTAAAACTAATTTAATAATGACTTGGGGAGGTTTGAGAGGTGGTATCTCTATTGCCTTAGCGTTAAGTTTAACAGCTGATATGCACAAGGAGCTATTCCTCGTAGTGACATACATGATAGTTGCTTTCTCGATTATTTGTCAAGGCCTTACTGTTGGCCCTTTAATTAAAAGGTTCACAAAAGATATTGCTAGTGAACTTTCAGATGGTCATTAAGTTCTTCGTATGGGATAGTGAATTCTACTATTTCGTTCAAACTCTTAGCTGATGCAAAAGCTTGATATAGAATAATTACTCCGTCATCATTAAATCCGATAGTAGCGGGTAAATAAAATTCATCACCAAACAGAAATCCTTCATAATTGTCAACATCTTTAATAACTCTCCTAAAATGTCGTTTAACCAAGGAATGAAAAGAATCATTGTTTACAACCAAATCTTCAATTTTAAAAACGAGCCCGTTTAAGGTGTTAAAATTCAAAAAATATATATTGTTATTGCCATGCGCTCCACCAGTATTAGTATATGTATTAATGGCGATACTAACAATTTCAGAAGACTGATAAATTACTTCACCATCGACAAGCACCTCCCATGGCTGCAATACATCTGGAAATTCCTCATTAAATGCTTTATTCTCTTTGCTAAAAGTGTTTAGTGCTTCTTCAATTGACTTTATTTTAAAATCATCCCCATAGTCATTTATTGATCTTGCCACAAAATGTTCTATCCCTTCATTTATTAATTTCGAGACTTTACTGTTCTCATCAAACTTTGGGATATTAATATCAATAATAGTTGCCTCTTCCGAAGCAAAATTCGTTTCAGAAAAGATTAAAGGTTTCTCTTCATTTTCACAAGAAAAAAAAGTTATAAAAAAGATTAGGAATAAGGTGGTTTTTTTCAAAGCGTAAGAAAATCGTTAAACATAGACTAAAGGTATCGCATACATTTGAATACAACGAATTATAAATTACTTTTGTTGCAAATAATCAAGGAAATGAAATTCAATACAAAAACAATACATGGAGGACAAGAACATGACCCAGCTTACGGGTCTGTTATGCCACCTATATATCAAACCTCTACTTACGCTCAAAGTACGCCAGGAGGACACAAAGGTTACGAATACTCAAGAACACATAACCCAACTCGTAATGCTTTGGAAAATGCATTTGCAAGTATAGAAAACGGAAAATACGGACTTGCGTTTGGTTCAGGATTAGCAGCTATTGATGCTGTTATTAAACTACTAAAGCCTGGAGATGAAGTAATTTCCACTAACGATTTATATGGAGGAACTTACCGACTTTTTACGAAAATATTTGAAGGGTTTGGCATCAAGTTTCATTTTATCGGCATGCAAAATGCTGATAATATTGAGTCTTATGTAAATCAGAATACGAAGCTCATTTGGGTAGAGACACCAACTAACCCTATGATGAATATTATTGATATAAAATCAGTAAGTAAAGTTGCCAAAAAACATGATATTATACTTGCTGTAGATAATACGTTTGCAACACCTTATTTACAGGTCCCTTTAGATTTGGGAGCAGATATAGTTATGCATTCGGCTACTAAATATCTTGGTGGACATAGTGATGTTGTTATGGGTGCATTGATTGTTAAGGATAAAGAATTGGCGGATAAGCTTTACTTTATTCAAAATGCAAGTGGAGCAGTATGTGGGCCACAAGATAGTTTCTTAGTACTTCGTGGTATTAAAACATTACACGTTCGTATGCAGCGTCATTGCGAAAACGGGAAGGCAGTTGCTGAGTATTTAAGAACGCATCCAAAAATTGAAAAAGTTTACTGGCCAGGTTTTGAAGATCATCCTAATCATAATATTGCCAGAGAACAAATGAAAGATTTTGGAGGCATGATATCTTTTGTGACTAAAGGCAATGATTACAACGAAGCTGTGAAAATTGTTGAAAAACTTAAAGTATTCACTTTGGCAGAATCTCTTGGAGGAGTGGAGTCTCTTTCAGGTCATCCAGCAAGCATGACGCATGCGAGTATTCCTAAAGAAGAACGTGAAAAAACAGGTGTTGTAGATTCTCTTATAAGATTAAGTGTAGGCATTGAAGATGAAGATGATTTGATTGCTGATTTAAAACAAGCAATAGGATAAAAAAGATAAGAGCGGATTCTCCAATCCGCTCTTTTAACTAACTAATCAAATAAAGATCAATAGGACTATTAATCTAGGTAATACACATAGCCAACGTTTAGAAATACAAGCCAATCGTTAGCTTTATCTTGTATGTTATCATGGTTCAATCCATCTGTCCAATTAGAAAAGAAGTATTGCCATCTTAAATCCACCAGTAAATCCGATAGAATCGTTAATTTATATCTTGTCCCAACACTAGCCACTACGGACCAAGTTGTGCCAGAATCATTACTAAAACCACCATTTTGAAATTCGTAGAATATATTATCTTGATTATTTATATCGCCATCTCCATATGTTGTCTTAGCCGATGGGTTATAGTAAGTAAATTGTCCTCCTAAGCTAGCATAAGGTGCTATTTTGTAGGCTCCAGCTGAAAAATCACGGATACTTAAAGGAAACCATTCCAATTGCGTTCCTATACTTAAATTGCTTGCTTCACCTTGCATAAGTCTTAGTTTTCTTGCTTCTTCTGAAGTCTTTTCAGATTCAGGGCCAAAATGATTTAAAGTAGTCTTAATATAAGATACTTCATTTCTGAGCTTAAAGTGATCATTAAAGTAAGTGTCAGTAGTATAACAATTACAATCTGCTCGATACGAGAAGTTCAAGTAGTGGATAACTCCAACACCTATACCGGTATTTCCCTTATTTGTATCCCAATCTTTTCTTTCTCCGTAATCAGACTGATAAGCGACAGGACCAGCTATAATTCCAACCTCATGGGAAAACCCAAACTGAGGGAATACAGAGTATATACCAGCAAAAAAGCAGAATAAAACAACTAAATGTTTTAGTTTGAACATAGTAGGTTAAATTTATGTTGAGGGCTTTAACGTGAACAAATATATAAAAACTCGATAAACTAACAAATAAATACGATAAAATGCATGAAATTATTTTTTGAGAATGCTCAATGACGTCAAAAAAGAAACCTAATTCATAATTACGAATTTGAAAAAAAAGATTAGTAATTTTTCAGGATATCTTATATTTGCCTCACTAATCAAGTATCAAATTATTAAATCATTAAATTTTTTCTAATGAAAGCAAAAATTGAAGCATTTATGGATGAGGTGAAGACCCGTAATGGTCATGAGCCAGAATTCATACAGGCAGTGCAAGAAGTTGCAGAAACGGTAATTCCTTACATTGCTAAACATAAAATATATAACGGTAAAAACATTCTTTTAAGGATGGTCGAACCAGAGCGACTAATTTCATTTAGAGTTGCATGGGTAGATGATGATGGTGAAATACATGTGAATCGTGGTTATCGTATTCAAATGAATTCTGCTATTGGCCCATATAAAGGGGGATTGCGCTTCCATCCAACTGTAAATGCTAGTATTCTTAAGTTTTTAGCTTTTGAGCAAGTATTTAAAAATAGTTTAACCACATTGCCTATGGGTGGTGGTAAAGGAGGTTCAGATTTTGACCCGAAAGGAAAATCTGATGATGAAGTGATGCGCTTTTGTCATGCTTTTATGCTAGAACTAAATAGACATGTAGGACCTAATACTGACGTTCCTGCAGGAGATATAGGTGTTGGAGCTCGAGAAATAGGCTTTCTTTTCGGGATGTATAAAAAAATAAGAAATGAGTTCACAGGTGTTTTAACCGGAAAAGGACTCTCTTGGGGAGGCTCTAAAATTAGACCAGAAGCTACTGGTTACGGCACGGTTTATTTCGCGCAAAGTATGCTTAAAACCAAAAACGAAAATTTTGAAGGTAAAACCGTGGTTATATCAGGTTCAGGTAATGTAGCGCAGTTTGCGGCTCAAAAAGCAATTGCTCTTGGCGCAAAAGTAGTGACATTATCAGATTCTGGAGGTTATATCTATGATAAAGATGGGATTGATGAAGATAAATTGGCTTTTGTAATGGACTTAAAAAATAATAAGAGAGGGCGTATCTCTGAATATATTGAACACTATAAATCTGCTGAGTATCACAAAGGTAAAACACCTTGGGAAGTAAAGTGTGATGTCGCTTTACCGTGCGCTACTCAAAATGAGCTTAATGCAGAAGACGCCAAAACACTTTTAAGTAATGGATGTATTTGCGTTGCGGAAGGCGCAAATATGCCGTCTACTACTGATGCTGTTCATGAGTTTATCAAGGCAAAAATACTATTTGCTCCAGGAAAAGCTTCAAATGCTGGCGGTGTGGCAACCTCTGGTCTTGAAATGTCTCAAAATTCATTAAGAATAAGTTGGACCAGAGAAGAAGTAGATGCTCGACTTAAAGATATTATGGAGGATATTCACGAATCTTGTATCGAGTATGGTAAACAAGAAGATGGCTTTGTAGACTATGTTAAGGGAGCAAATATAGCAGGCTTTGTGAAAGTTGCAGATGCTATGTTGGCTCAAGGAGTTATATAATTTAATACTTAATAGCTTTAAAGCCTTTACTATTATTTAAGTAAGGGCTTTTTTTCGTTTTATATGATTTTTCGTTTAGTTTCGTTATATCTTTAGATAGATTTAAATAGTGCGATGATTAAAAGATTATTTACCCTAATTCTCACCTTACTTATATTTCAGATTAGTTCATCTCAGGATTTTTCTGCTTTATGGGAAGGTCATTTTTCTTATTTAAATGTCCAAGATGTATCTCAAGGTAATGGCAAAATATTTGCTGCCGCAGAAAATGCTGTTTTCTCTTATGATCTAGATACTGAAGAGATTGACAAAATTTCTACAGTTAATGGACTCTCAGGAGAAAATATATCTACAATACTCTATAGTGATGATGCACAACTGCTTTTAATCGGTTATGAAAATGGTTTGATGGAGATTGTTTTCGATTCAGATTCAGAAGTTCTAACAATAGTTGATATTCTAGATAAAGAAACTATTCCACCTACTGATAAAAGAATTAATCACTTTAATGAGCATGAAGGTCTAGTTTATGTTTCAACCGATTTTGGAATTTCAGTTTATGATTTGACTAGATTAGAATTTGGTGACACCTATTTTATTGGAGACTCTGGAACTCAAAAAGTAATTAATCAAACAACAATTTTTGAAGATTTCATCTATTCAGCATCCGCTACAGGCATTCAGAAAGCAGCAATAAATAATCCTAATTTAATTGATTTTACACAATGGGAAACAATCAATACTTCTAACTGGACTGCTATTGAATCTGTAGGAGACAAAATCTACGCACAAAATCTAAATAGAGATTTCTACGAAATAGTTAATGATAATTTTTTGGTTGTTTTTACATACGCAACATTACCTGTAGATGTAAAAAGTGTTGAAGACAAATTAGTTATAACTACTAGTACCGATGTTTTTTTGTACGAAAGCAATTTTACAATTATTGACTCTGCTACAATAAATGGAAATTTTGATACAACATTTACTTGTGGCATAATAGACTCTAATAATTCCCTGTACATAGGAACAGTTAATAATGGAGTTTTAAGTCCATCTTTTGAAAACGAATTAGGATTTGATGAAATACATCCTGATGGCCCTTTATTAAATACTATCTTCTCTTTGCAAGCATATGAAGATGAACTTTGGACAACGTTTGGGGATTATACGCAACGTTTTAATCCATCACCTGTAAGACGGAGAGGGATTAGTCATTTAATAGGAGATAATTGGAATAATATCCCAAATGACAGTGTGCTTGGAGCCCGAAATTTAAATGCTATTATCAGAAACCCTGAAAATCCAAGTCAAGTTTTTATTAGCTCATTTATAGATGGAATGCTTGAATTAGATAACGATAATCCTTTAATACTTTATGACCAAACGAACAGTGGCTTAGAATCTCTCGTCTTACCTGGCAGCCCTAATTTTATTCAAATTAGAGTTACGGGTTTAGCATTTGATGATTCAGGCATTTTGTGGAGTTCCACATGTCTTGTCGACAATGTTTTAAAATCCTACAATCCTACAAATGGACAGTGGCAATCGTATGATTTTTCATCTTTAATTACTGATCCTATTCAAGATAATTTAGGATTCAAGGATTTATTAATTGACACTTCTGGTATCAAATGGTTATCTAGTTTCAACTTTGGGGTCATAGCATATAATGAAAATGGAGGTATGATAAAGAGCATGAATGATGAACCTGGAGAAGGTAATTTACCAACCGCTACAACGACTGCTTTAGCAATTGATAACAGGAATCAATTATGGATAGGTACTACAAATGGACTGAGAACTTATAATAATACATTAGGTTTCTTTGAAGACGAAAGTCCAGACACCCAGCCAATAATTATATCTGAAGACGGAGTAGCAAAAGAGCTACTGTTTCAACAATTTGTGTCGGATATTAAAGTAGATGGCTCCAATAATAAATGGCTTGCCACTATTGGTTCAGGATTATTCCTTGTGACTCCTGACGGTCGCGAAACTATTTATCATTTTACTAAGGATAATTCTCCATTACCATCAAATAACATAAGCGAGGTATCTATTGACGAAAGTAACGGAAAGGTTTACATAGGGACCGAGAAAGGTTTAGTCTCATTTAACTCAGGAGGTTCGAGCCCAAAAGAAGAATTGGCAGAAGCATTTGCCTATCCTAACCCTGTAAGACCAACTTTTAATATAGTTGATGAAAAAGTGAAGATAAAAGACATTAGTGATAATGTGAATATAAAAATCACAGATATTGAAGGAAACTTGGTTGCCGAGGCACAGTCAAAAACCAATTCTAGATTTCAAGGGTATAATTTAGAAGTAGATGGAGGAACAGCCTATTGGAATGGCAAAAACCTGGCAAATAATGTTGTCGCCTCAGGAGTTTATCTCGTAATGCTATCCGATTTGGATACTTTTGAAACAAAGGTAATCAAACTAATGGTTGTTAGGTAATGCAAATCTCTACGGATGCCATTATACTATCCAAAATTAAATACGGAGACAGTAATGTAATACTCTCAAGCTATACCAAAGAATTTGGACTGAAGAGTTATTTAATTAAAGGTGTTTTAAAACAACGCAAAGGAAAAATTAAACCAGCCTATCTTCAGCCATTATTGCAGGTGCGTATAGAAGGTAATCATAAAGACAATAGGTCCCTTCAGAATATTAGTGAATTAAAACCCTTGTTTCATTATAAAACCCTACACACAAATATTACTAAAGGTGCGATAGTTATTTTTTTAAGTGAAGTATTAGCACAGCTATTAAAAGAAGAGGAGAGAAATAGCGCACTTTATGCTTTTATATCTACTTCCCTTGAGTGGCTGGATGAAAAAGAAAATTCACCTAATTTTCATTTGCTTTTTTTACTAAATATCACAAAATATATAGGCTTCTATCCAGATAAAAAGAATAAGGAACTTCCATTTTTTAATCTTGAAGCTGGCAAATTTGAATCATCTAAAACTAACGGTTATAGCATATCTGGAAATAATTTAACACTTCTTAAACAGCTATTGGGCATAAAATTTGATACACTTGATAGAGTAAAAGTAAACTCAAGACAACGCCAAGATTTTTTGAATATGATTTTGCTGTATTTTGAGTTACATTTGGGCGGTTTTAAAAAACCAAAATCTCTGCAAATCTTAAATCAAGTTTTTAGCTAGCCAATAAAATGAAGAGCGTATTTCTTTATTGTTTTTTCCTTTTCTTTTCTGTGGTTTTAAGCGCTCAGACAATAACCGTTTATGACATATCGACTAATGAGCCTGTTAGTGGTGTAGCTATTTATAATAACTCCAAAAGCAAGAGTACCATAACAGATATTAATGGTAAAGCAGATATCACAAAATTCACTAAGTACGAAGCGCTTATATTCCAGCATATATCTCTTGTTAAGACCAGATTGGTAAAATCGCGAATCATCAGAAACGGACTGGGGGTTTATTTGTTCAGTAACTCACAAAATTTGGAACAAGTGGTAATCTCTGCTTCAAAGTTCGAACAAAAGAGAAAAGACGTTCCCCAAAAAATAATAAGCCTTCAAGCGTCAGATATACAATTTACCAATCCTCAAACCAGCGCAGATTTACTTGAAAATAGTGGACAAGTATTTGTTCAAAAAAGTCAATTAGGCGGAGGAAGTCCCATGATTAGAGGTTTTTCTACAAATAGATTACTTATCTCTGTTGATGGTGTGAGGATGAATAATGCCATTTTTAGAGGAGGGAATCTTCAAAACGTTATATCAATCGACCCATTCTCAATAGAAAATACTGAAGTTATTCTCGGAGCTGGATCTGTTATTTATGGCAGCGATGCTATTGGAGGAATTATGAATTTTTATACGCAAAGACCCATTTTGTCTTATAAAGACAGTATTGACTTCAGAATAAATGCTATAACACGTTATGCTTCAGCGAGTAACGAAAAAACAGCACATGTAGATTTTAATATTGGTAAAGAAAAATGGGGATTTCTCACAAGTGTTAGTTATACCGATTTTGATGACTTAAAAATGGGGAAACATGGCCCTGACGATTATTTAAGAACTGAATATATCAAAAGAATAAATAATGAGGATGTAATAGTTCAGAATACAGACCCATTAATACAAAGGTTCACAGGCTATCACCAAATAAATTTTTCGAAAAAAATAAGGTATGAACCAAATGATAAGCTGAATTTTAATCTAGGATTACATTATTCCACCACTTCAGATTACCCAAGGTATGATCGCTTAACTCGGTATAGAGATAACGTTTTAAGATCTGCAGAGTGGGATTATGGCCCTCAAAAATGGTTTCTTGGGAATTTACAAGTTAACCAAAAAGCTGATAAGGGGTTGTATGATAACGCACAGTTTACATTAGCCTATCAGAATTTTAAAGAAAGTAGGATGGACAGAGATTTTCAATCTTCAGCAAGAAATCTACGAGAGGAAAATGTAGATGCTATTTCTCTAAATCTAGATTTTGAGAAGCGCATTAGTAGTATAAACGAACTTTTTTATGGAGCTGAGTATGTATACAACAAAATTGGGTCTAAAGGTCTTGAGGAGAATATAGATACAGGTGATAGTGAAAAAACAGTATCACGATATCCCAATGGGTCTAATTGGCAATCTATTGCAGCATATTTAAGCTATAAGTATAATCCTACTGATGCTTTTACCTTTCAAACAGGGTTAAGGTACAATCATATAATTGCCAGTGCCGATTTTACTGAGAATAATACGTTCTTAAATCTTCCTTTTAACAAATCAGATATAAGTACTGGTGCCTTTACTGGAACAGCAGGAATTAATTGGAACGTAAACAAAACAATCGCATGGAAACTAAATCTTTCTACTGCTTTTCGAGCTCCTAATATTGACGATATTGGTAAAGTATTCGATTCTGAACCCGGCTCCGTTGTTGTTCCAAACCCCAATCTTAAATCAGAACGAGCCTACAGCGGCGAAGTAGGCTTGCTTTTAAATTTGGACGAGGCAGTTAAACTAGATATTGCAGCATATTACACTTATTTAGACGATGCGTTGGTTAGAAGAGATTTTGAGCTTAATGGAGAGACAGAAATAGAATATGATGGAGAATTAAGCACTGTTCAAGCTATACAAAATGCTTCCAAATCAAGAATTCACGGATTTGAAGCAGGACTTAATGTGAATTTCAGTAATGAAATCCAACTCACTTCTCAATATAATATCATAGGCGGGACAGAACAAGAAATTGGTGGAGCTACCTTTCCTGTTAGGCATATAGCACCTAATTTTGGCAATACACATCTGGTCTGGAAAAATCCCAAGTTCAAACTAGACTTGTTTACAAATTACAGTGGCAAATTGGCTTTTGAAGATTTATCTATATCTGAAAGAGATAAAATATTTTTATATGCTTTGGATAAGAATGGAAAACCATATGCTCCCTCTTGGTACACATTAAACTTTAGAACACAATTCAATTTATTTGAAACGGTGTCATTAACTACTACACTAGAAAATGTTACTGATCAACGATACAGAACTTATGCTTCTGGCATTACAGCTCCAGGAAGGAATTTAATAGTTTCGTTGAGGTATAGTTTATAGATATTCTGCTTAAATCTAAGTTTAATAAAAGTCCATATAGCATTTCATCGTCGAAAAATGACTTTTCATAGAATTTTTTTCACAAATTCTTTTGATTATGAGGGTATTAGTAAGTCAGACTTTACATTTATGGGTTCCAGAATTCAATTCTGAGTTTTGGAAATTGAAAATAATACAATGAAAAGAAAACTATCCCTCCTCTTGTTTTTTATATATGTGTGTGGTTCTACATATACATCTCATGCTCAAGACTTAGATAATGATGGTGTTGTAAATACATCCGACCAAGATGATGATAATGACGGAATTTTAGATTCTGATGATGGCGCTATTTGTTTTACCACCCCAAGATTATTGGATAATTCGGCGGTAACAGCATCAGCTTTTGGAAGTGGGCAAAATGGAATACCAACTGTATCTTATGAAGTGCCAGATGGTGTCAATAGAATGATGCTCGTTGTAATCACCGTAGAACGAGACCACACTATTTCTCCTTATGGAGATAACTGGGAAAGTGATTGGCCTATTACACAAGACCCTGCGGATAGACAACTAATAAGTTATGGTGGCGTATCTCTAGAATTGGATAGATTACGCTATACTTATACCTACGAAGAAGACCCTGTTAATCCTATTGAAAATATTCCTGCAAACGCTGAACATTCGTCAACCAGTTATGTTTACAAAATGTTTGAGGATGATATCCCATCAGGAACAAATGCTTTTGATTTTTCCGAGTTCAACCTACCAAACAATGCTGGAGACGAGTTTTCGGTAATTGTTTCAACTTACGAAGGTGTAGCGGACTTTCAGCAAATTGGAGTTGATAGTTTTTTTAGATCAACAACCCCTACTTGGAGCTTGTCCGGAGATGCTTTGTCACCTTCTCAAAACCCAGATACAACCGAAGATCAAAACCTCTTATTAGCATATGGTTCTATAGGAACGGAAAATGGAACAACGGCATCGGCAAATTGGGATAATGTAGCAAGTGTGATTGTTAAGAACAATAACGGAAGTTATGTGTCAGATTTAAATCCTGGAGGAGTCGCAGGGACAGAAGATGATGGCATTTCAGGAGGTTTATATTCCTTGTCAGGTGTAACAGGCAATCAATCAATTACATATACCACAAATTTTACAACACCTGAAGTTTTTCACAAACACATTATGTTGTATAGATTAATTGGGTTTGCAATCACAGATACCGATAATGATGGTTTGGCAAATTGTGTTGACATAGATAGTGATAATGATGGGATTCCTGATAACGTAGAAGCGCAATCAAGTCTAAACTATGTTGCCCCTTCTTCATCAATTAATAGTGCTACAGGAATAAACACTGCTTACCCCACAGGATTAATACCTGTGGATACTGATGCTGATGGTACACCTGATTATTTGGATTTAAATTCTGATAACGATAGTCTAGATGATATTGAAGAAAATGGAGATGTTAATGTCGTTGCTGCTAATGACACAGACCAGGATGGTTTGGATAACAATTTCGATAGTAATAACGCTACATTCGACACCAATGATGAAGTAACCTCTGGAACGCCAGCTAATCTTACTGCAATTTTTGGGGATGCTGATGGCGATTTGCTTTCAGGAGGTGATTTAGACTACAGAGATCTTTTTGATGTAAACCCACCTACATCTGCAACCATAGATTTTGATGGTATTGATGATTATGTTCAGGTTACTAACTCCGTAATTAACACTACTGATGAATTTACAATTAGTTTTTGGATAAAACCAGAGGTGCTTCCAACAGGAAATGTTTCTGATACAAGGTTTATCATCGGGCAAAAAGATAGGTTTGAAATAGAATTGGGTAACAACCCAGATGGAGAACCTCAAATTTGGGCAAAATATATTTACGGTTCAGGACCATCGAGTTTCCGAGTTGGCACATCTATAGACACTCAGGATTGGGTTCATTATACAGTAACAGTGAATTTTAATTCGGATAACATTACAGTCTATAAAAATGGTGAGAACTCTGGTTCTGCTGGAGCTTCCAATACTCCTTTAACAAATAGTAATCCTTTTAGAATGGGTTCTAAAGAAGATACACAACCTGCTCCTAATAGTAATTTTAATGGTTGGCTTGACGAGGTAAGGATTTTTGGCAGTGCCTTGACTTCTGGACAAATCCAGCAAATGGTTTACCAAGAGGTGAAAGAAAGTGGCGGTAATTTACAAGGAACAATAATAGAGAAGGACATAGTTGACTTTAATAATAACGCTAAAATTCCATGGACAAGTTTAATTTCTTACTACCCAATGACAAATATCTTAAGCGGAAAAATTGTTGATGCATCCTCTTTTAATAATGATGCTACGCTTTATAATATTACTAGTATATTGGAGCAAACAGCACCAATGCCATATGAAACAGCTGTCGATGGTATCTGGGGAGCTCAAGATACTTGGCTCTATGGAGACGTATGGGATATTGAAGATATAATAAATAGCAAGCCTTGGAGTATAGCGAGTATTAAGCATAACATCACCACAGAAGATTCACATAAACATCTAGGCATGCTGATAGAATCGAGTGGTAGTTTAACAGTAACGGGCGACAATTTCATAGAGAACACTTGGTATTTTGCATTAAACGGCACCTTAGATTTACAAGAAGACTCTCAGTTGGTTCAGGGCATCAACAGTGATTTGGTGACCTCAGCCACAGGTAACATTTTGAGAAGACAGGAAGGCAACAGTAGTGTGTATTGGTACAACTATTGGTCCTCACCAGTAGGGAGTGTTGGAGCGACAACTCTTACCAACAATAACGCTGCGAGTAACAATTCCAACAATACGACATTC
>CALDUJ010000154.1 GCA_937923735.1 uncultured Flavobacteriaceae bacterium
ACTAAAAATTATAGCCATCCTGTTTGGGTTGGTAATTACTACATTATATCTAACAGATACCGATTACTTAATTAAAGCAGTGCGAACTATCTATCTTCGTGGACATACAACCGCATTCTTAGATGATTATAAGAAATTTGACAATCGAGTGATTGAGAACGGAACACCTCAACCATGGCCAAATCATTCAAATTATAATTCAGTCAAAGAGACTGATGCTCTGGTAAAAGCTAATAGAGATTGGGAAACTGTAGCGTATGTCATTATTAAGAATGATAGTATTTGGTTTGAGAATTATTATGATGGATATGATGCTAATTCAAAATCCAACTCTTTTTCTATGGCAAAAAGCTATGTCTCTGGTTTGATGGGAAAAGCTATTATGGAAGGACACATAAAAAGTCTAGATCAGCCTGTGTGTGATTTCATTCCCGAATTTTGTGAAGGAAAAGCCAGAAATATGACTGTTGGTGATTTATCAAGTATGGCATCAGGCACCAATTGGGACGAGGCTTATTACTCTCCTTTATCAATTACTACAAGAGCCTATTTTGATGACGATTTAGAAAAAGTGATGCTAGGCTTAAAAGTTGTAAGCGAACCAGGACAAGGTTTTAAATATGCTAGTGGAGACACCCAAATGCTCGCAATGGTCATAGAAAAAGCAACAGGTAAAAAACTATATGACTATTTAACAGAAAGTTTCTGGAAGCCACTAGGCTCAGAAAATTCAACGCTTTGGCAAGTAGATAGTGACGACCATGACCTTGTAAAAGCCTATTGCTGTATAGCAAGCAACGCAAAAGATTTTGCACGATTTGGCAAACTTTATAAAGACCACGGTAAATGGAACGGAAAACAATTATTGGATTCCGCCTTTGTTGCTAAATCGTTAAAGCCACGTTTTCCCAATAGTCCTGAATATGGGTATGGGTTTTGGTTAAAAGAGCAATTTGGTAAAAACTTTTTCATGATGCGTGGTCATTTGGGGCAGTATGTTATTGTACAGCCAGAAGACAATGTCATTATCGTTCGTTTGGGACATCAGAAATCCCCTGATGCTGGTATCGGAGCATATACAAAGGATATTTCTGTGTATATTGAAGAAGCATATAAAATGATGGGAGATGATTTCTAAACTCAGCCTAGAAAACATATTATTCCTGGATATTGAAACAGTCCCAGAAGTTCAGCATTTTTCTGAATTATCAATAGAAAAACAAGATCTCTGGACAGCTAAATCTCAATACCAACGAAAGGATGAATTTACAGCAGAAGAATTTTATCCCAGAGCTGGTATATGGGCAGAATTTGGGAAAATAGTATGCATCTCTGTAGGCTATTTTAATCTTGACAACGATGTGAGGACATTTAGAGTCAAATCTTTTTCTGGAGAAGAAACCCAAATTTTAAAGGATTTCAAGAATCTTTTAATATCTCATTTTAGTAAAGCAAAGCATCTACTATGTGCCCATAACGGTAAAGAATTCGATTTTCCTTACATAGCAAGACGTATGATAATAAATGGCATTGAATTACCTTATAAGCTCAATCTTTTTGGCAAAAAACCTTGGGAAGTACCTCATCTTGATACTTTGGAATTATGGAAGTTTGGAGATTATAAAAATTATACCTCGTTAAAACTAATGGCAAACGTTTTGAATATTCCCTCGCCTAAGGATGATATTGATGGTAGCGAAGTTTATGGTGTTTTCTATGAAGAAAATAATATAGAAAGAATTGTTACTTACTGTGAGAGAGATACAATTACCGTCGCGCAAATAGTATTGCGTTTGCGTAACGATGAAATTCTTCAAAACGATGAAATAGTAAGCCTATAAAACATTTTAAATTTTTAATGTGGAAACGAAACCAATACTCTCGATTAATAACCTATCAATTTCTTTTTCTTCTGAAGGAATCGAGAATCAGGTTATTAAGTCAATTTCTTATGATTTATATGAAAACGAGATACTTGGAATCGTAGGAGAATCCGGCTCTGGAAAGTCTGTTTCGTCTCTGGCAATATTGGGGTTGCTCCCTAAACGCATTTCAAAAATTACAGAAGGAAGTATCCTATTTAAGGAGCAAGAACTTGTTGGATTTGACTCAAAAGATTTTGAGAAAATTCGCGGTAACAAAATCAGCATGATTTTTCAAGAACCAATGAGTTCTTTAAATCCTTCTATGACATGTGGAAAACAAGTTCAAGAAATATTAAAACAACACACTTCTCTTAGTTCTTCTAGCAATAGAGAAGAAACATTATCTCTTTTTGAAAAAGTAAAACTTCCAGACCCTCAACGCGTTTTTTCTTCATATCCACACGAAATAAGTGGAGGGCAAATGCAACGAGTTATGATTGCCATGGCAATCGCCTGTAAGCCTGATGTCTTAATTGCCGATGAACCAACTACAGCTTTAGATGTTACTGTGCAAAAGGACATCATATTATTGTTGAAAGAGCTTCAGCAAGAAACAGGTATGAGTATCATTTTTATTACCCATGACTTGTCATTGGTTTCAGAAATTGCTAATCGCGTTTTGGTAATGTATAAAGGAAGTATTGTTGAGCAAGGACAATCTGAAACCATTTTCAAAAATCCAACACACGATTATACAAAAGCATTAATTAACTCAAGACCACCTTTACACAAACGCCTTAAACAATTGCCAACAGTAAGTGATTATCTCAATAGGGTCATATCCAAAGAAGTGATTTCAAAGGAAGAAAGGATTAAACACCATAAAAAATTATATTCTCAAACGCCCTTGTTAGAAGTTATTAATCTTGAAAAAGAATATATTTCAAAATCAGGGTGGTTTTCTTCTCCAGATACTTTTAAAGCGGTTAATCAGGTAAACTTTAAAATTTATGAAGGTGAGACTCTTGGATTGGTTGGAGAATCTGGCTGTGGTAAATCGACCTTAGGTAATGCTATTCTTCAACTAGACAAGGCAACCGCTGGGCAGGTACTCTACAAAGGTACTAACATCACAGATCTGAAAGGCAAAGCCTTGCGAAACCTACGAAAGGATATTCAAATTATTTTTCAGAATCCTTATGCCTCACTTAACCCCAGAATATCTGTTGGGAATGCTATCCTAGAACCTATGAAAGTTCATGGCTTGTTTAATTCTGATAATGAAAGAAAAGAAAAAGTGATAGAAATTCTTGAGCGGGTCGGGTTACTTGCTGAACACTATAGTCGTTACCCTCATGAATTTTCTGGTGGACAGAGACAGCGCATAGGCATTGCCAGAACTGTAGCCCTTAATCCGAAACTGATTGTTTGCGATGAATCTGTTTCAGCATTAGACATTTCTGTTCAAGCACAAGTGCTTAATCTTTTAAATGAATTGAAAGAGAATTTTGGGTTTACTTACATATTCATATCTCACGACCTTGCCGTTGTTAAGTATATGGCAGACCAATTGTTGGTCATGAATAAAGGTGAAATTGAAGAAATAGGAGAGGCAGATAACATCTATGCCAACCCTAAAAAAGAGTATACTAAAAAGCTTATAAATGCTATCCCAAAAGGGTTATAACATAAATACTTTTTTTGCAAGAACCATGACGTTGCGTGTGACTCTCATTGTCTCTTTTACTGTATCTAGGAATTTGTAGGTTTTAGTTCGTGGTAGATTTGGGGTTTCCATAATAAGCAGTCGAATGGTAGTTTAGGTCAAAAAAAGGTTCATTTAATTTAGGGACTACGAAGATGACATAATTATTCAAATTGTCAGTTTAAAAGCATCATAAATCGATGAAATGCATTAAATTTTAACATTTCGAATAAAATAAGTACAGTTTTATGGTTTTAACGTATCAAATTAATTAAGGAAGATTAAAGAGCCATTTCTGGAACATCACCCTCAATAATTAAAGTTCCTTCTGTTGCGCTTTTAATATCATCAACTGAAACTCCAGGTGCTCGTTCTAATAATTTGAATCCGTTATCAGTAACTTCAAGTACTGCAAGATTTGTTACAATCTTTTTCACGCATGAAACTCCTGTAAGGGGAAGAGAACATTTTTTTAAAAGTTTAGATGCTCCTCTTTTGTTAGTATGCATCATAGCAACAATGATGTTTTCGGCAGAAGCCACTAAATCCATTGCGCCTCCCATACCTTTTACCATCTTACCAGGAATCTTCCAATTAGCAATATCTCCACCTTCAGATACTTCCATAGCTCCCAAAATGGTTAAATCTACATGTTGACCTCTTATCATCGAGAAGCTTGTTGATGAATCAAAAAAGCTAGCGCCCGGTAATGTGGTGATGGTTTGCTTACCTGCGTTAATGATATCTGCGTCTTCTTCACCTTCAAACGGGAAAGGCCCCATTCCTAAGACACCATTTTCACTCTGGAATTCAACTTCTATATCATCTCGCACATAATTTGCCACCAAAGTAGGAATGCCAATTCCTAGATTTACATAAAACCCGTCTTGTACTTCCTTGGCAATTCGTTTTGCTATTCCGTTTTTGTCTAACATATTCTGAAAATTACTTGTGAGACATCTCTCCCGATACTTCGGGACGCTTGATGTGACAGCACAATAAATATTTAACGTTGTCTTACTGTTCGTTGCTCTATTCTTTTTTCAAAATGTTGTCCATGGAATATGCGCTTTACAAATATTCCTGGCACATGTATTTGATTAGGGTCTAATTCACCAACAGGTAAAAGTTCTTCGACTTCAGCAACTGTAATCTTTGCAGCACCACACATATTTGGGTTAAAATTCCTAGCAGTCCCCTTAAAAATTAAATTTCCTGCTTCATCTCCTTTCCATGCCTTTACAAAAGCAAAATCGGCTTTAAAAGCGTGTTCCAAGACATACATTTTTCCGTCAAATTCCCGTGTTTCTTTGCCTTCTGCTACTTCGGTTCCGAAACCAGCAGGTGTATAAATTGCCGGAAAGCCTGCCTGAGCCGCACGACATCTCTCTGCCAAAGTACCCTGAGGAATTAATTCGACATTCAACTCTCCACTTAGCATTTGTCGTTCAAACTCGTCGTTTTCGCCTACATAAGACGATATCATTTTCTTGATTTGTTTTTCTTGAAGCAACAAACCAAGTCCAAAATCATCAACGCCAGCGTTATTAGAAATACAGGTTAATCCTTTGACGCCTAGCTTTACTAAATGAGCTATTGAGTTTTCTGGTATGCCACTCAATCCAAAGCCCCCGAACATAAAGGTCATATCGTTTTTTACGCCTTGAAGTGCTTCAGAAACGCCAGCAACTTTTTTGTTAATCATATTTATTTTCCATGTAAATGGAAATCCATTTAATTATACATCTATTTAATCACTTAAAATTACGAAATAAAAAACCATTCTAATTAGAATGGTTTTAGATTTTTTAGAAGTCTAGTTCATCATCAGAATCATCATCTTTATCTGGTTTATCATCTTCTGGTTTTTTAGAGCAATCTAGTTCATAACTTAAATTTGCTGGTTTTTCGAATTCTTCTTTAGAGACGTTTAGCTCTTCATCTTCATAGCAGCTTTTCATATACATTCCCCAAATTGGCAACGCCATGGATGCTCCTTGTCCATAGGCGATACTTGCAAAGTGTGCCGCTCTATCTTCTGCACCAACCCAAACACCTGTCACCAGATTTGGCACCATACCCATAAACCAACCATCACTTTGGTTTTGTGTGGTTCCTGTTTTTCCAGCAATAGGATTCTTAAAATCATAAGGATATCCTGTTATGATTTCCCTAAATACATGGTCATATTTCTCGCGTCCTGTTCTACGTAATCGAGAACCACCCCCAAATTGCGTAACACCTTCCATCAAATTAACAGTTACGTATGCCGCCTCTTCACTCAAGACATCTCTTGTCTCTGGAACGAATTGATACAATATGGTTCCGTTTTTATCCTCTATACTCGTCACCATAACAGGTTTGGTATAAACGCCTTTATTAGCAAATGTACCATACGCACCCACCATCTCATAAACACTTAAATCTGGCGTCCCTAAAGCTATTGAAGGTACAGGTAAAATATCGCCTGTGATACCCATTCTTTGAGCTAGGTCAACCACAGGTTGAGGCCCTACCATATCGATTAATTGAGCAGTTACTGTATTTGTTGAATTTGCCAGTGCATTCTTTAATGTCCGCTTATCTCCATATTTTTTGTTCGCATTTTCTGGACACCATTCTTCTGTATTTCCATGTTTTCCTGCTTCTATACAAAATGGACGGTCTGGTAACTCATCGCAAGGAGACATATGTAATTGATCTATGGCTGTTGCATATACAAAAGGTTTGAATGTAGAACCTATTTGTCGCTTGCCTTGCTTTACATGATCGTACTGAAAATGTCTATAGTTCATACCACCGACCCAAGCTTTTACATGACCTGTTTGAGGTTCCATAGACATCATACCTGGTTGAAGAAAGGACTTATAATAGCGCATAGAATCCCAAGGTTTCATAACTGTGTCAATTTCTTTTTGCGCATTATCCCAAGTAAAGATTCTCATCTTTACTGGTTTATGAAATGATGCTTCAATTTCTTCAGCAGACTTACCATTTTTTTTCATGACTCTCCAACGTTCAGAACGCTTCATAGATATTCTCATTAGTGTATCTATCCCGCCATTTGTTAGCTCACGAAATGGCGCTTTTGGATTACGCCTAGGCGTGTTCTGATGAAAAAACTCAGCTTGAAGTTTTGGCATATGCCGCTGAACTGCATCTTCTGCATATCTCTGCATACGTGAATCGATAGTTACATGAATTTTCAATCCATCGCTATTGATATTGTATTTGGAACCATCAGGTTTTCTGTTAGCCTCATTAGCAGTCCATTTTTTCATAAAATCCCTAAGATATTCTCTAAAATAAGTAGCAATACCATCACGATGTGATTCTGGAGTATAGTTAAGTCCTAAATCTAATTTTCGAAGAGAATCTTTTTCTGTTTCAGACAAATAGCCATATTTATGCATTTGTGCTAACACCACATTTCTTCTATTAGTAACACCTTCGGGATTTCTTAAAGGGTTGTATAAAGATGAGTTTTTAAACATCCCAACTAACATAGCAGACTCTTTTACATCTAACTCATGCGGTTTTTTACCAAAATAGATGTTAGATGCAGATTGTATGCCATCTGCTTGATTACCAAAATCGTAAATATTAAAATATTGGGCTATAATTTCTTCTTTAGTGTATTGACGCTCTAAACGCGTTGCTATAACCCATTCTCTTATTTTTTGAGTAATTTTATTTATTGTTGTTGCTCCTTCTCTTCGGTTGAATAATTGTTTTGCTAACTGCTGTGATATGGTACTTGCCCCTCCTTTTTTTCCTAAATATGCCAATGCCCTTAAAGTACCTCTAGCATCGATACCTGCATGCTCTGTAAAACGCGCATCTTCTGTGGCGATTAATGCATCTACCAGGTGTTGTGGCAGTGTATCATAAGCAACGGGGACTCTATTGTCCTCGTAAAAAAACTTACCTAAAGTTTGTCCATCTGAAGAAATAATCTCAGAAGCCAAATTTGTCCTTGGATTTTCTAGTTGAGTGTGATCAGGCATTTCACCAAGTACTCCCCAAGAAGCTAATAAAAATATAATCGCAGGAATGAGTATCCCAACCAAGAATAGTATCCAAAACCAGCGAATATATTTACTAAAATCTAGCGTATTCTTCTTTGTTTTTTTATTAGTTGCCATACTTTGTGATATTTATCAGAACTTTGTTCTTTAACCTTGCCCTTCGACTGCGCTCAGGGTGACAAAAACTGATCTAATTGACAATTATTTATTTTGATGTTTTTCAATTCTAAATCCTATATCTGTAATGCCTTCCAAATTTTCAACACCATTAACTTCGCCATTGATTCTCATAGCGTGTTGGATATTTACTTTGTACTCTCCAGTTTCATTAAAGACAACACCCTCTTTGTACCATAATTTGTTTTCCTTTAAATCGGAAAAGCCTTCTCCTAAGAATTCGCCGTTTGGCTTTGCCATTTGGTATTCCAAAGTATCTTTTAACACTTTTCCGTTCGGGAAATTCATCTCAACTATTAAAAACAGATTACTGAATTTATAATCACTAGTGTTTCTTAAATTAACGAAAAGGTTGTGTTTACTTGTTGAATCTGGTGGCGATATGTTAAATGTTATAATTGAGTCTTTGTGCCATTGATCTGGTACAGATTTGTATTTATCAAACACTCTGTTTGAGTCACAAGAAACTAAAACAGACATCAGAGCAATAAAAAACAACAAGTTCTTACTTAGACTTAGCATTGTTTTGAGGTTTTCGTCGATTCTTATTTCTATTCTTGTTTCTCTTGTTATTAGATTTACGTTTCTTAGTGTTTTTCGGCCTATCGAAACGCGTTAAACTATCTTGACCTACAACGTTCTCGAATTCAACTTTAGTATCTTGAGCTAATTCTGCCGCATACTCCTCTAGACTAGCAATTTTTTTCTTTTGCTTATTAAGGGCTATAATTTCATTTGCTTGGGCAGTAGTTAGTGTATGCCAATTCATCCATTCGCCTTCATATGCATACCACATGTGCCCTTTAAAAATGTCTGTTTTCTGGCAAACAGCAGTTCCTTTTTCGGTATATAGTTTTGTATCTGTTTTTGGGAAATCTTTTAGAGCATCCATATAAGCATCAAGCTCATAGTTTAAACAACATTTCAGCTTTCCGCATTGGCCAGCAAGTTTCTGTGGGTTTAAAGATAATTGTTGATATCGTGCAGCAGATGTACTTACCGATCTAAAATCGGTTAGCCATGTAGAACAGCACAGCTCTCTTCCACAAGATCCAATACCTCCTAAACGTGAGGCTTCTTGACGGAAACCTACTTGTTTCATTTCTATTCGCGTACGGAATTCCCTTGCAAATACTTTTATAAGTTCTCGGAAGTCTACGCGTTCTTCAGCGGTATAATAAAATGTCGCTTTGCTGCCATCTCCTTGAAATTCGATGTCGGAAATCTTCATTTGAAGCCTGAGGTCTATCGCAAATTGTCGCGCTTTCACTTTCATTGGCTCCTCTTTATCTCTTGCTTTCTGCCAAATATCAATACCCTTTTGAGATGCTTTTCGATAAATCTTCAGTGATTCCTCGCCATCAACCTCAATTTTTTTACGTTTCATCTGTACTCTAACGAGTTCTCCTGTTAACGTTACCATACCAACGTCGTGTCCAGATTTTGCTTGCGTGGCGACAATATCACCTATACTTAATGTAAGTCCTTCGGTATTTTTGTAATAATCTTTTCGACCATTCTTAAATCGAACTTCTACGTAATGAAAGGGTTTTTCTCCAGTAGGTAAGGACATATTAGAAAGCCAATCGAAAACAGTCAACTTGTTACAGCTGTCTGTTCCACAGGTTCCGTTATTCTTACATCCACGAGGTTGACCGTCTTTTCCAGTTGAGCAACTGTTACACGCCATTTGGTCTTGTATATTGATTCAGACAATGCGAAGCATTCGTCTAAAGAAAGTTAGTAATTTAGTTTAAAAGGTAAAGATAAGATTATTTATTGAGTTAAAACAGGGTGCCTTTTTATTGAAAAAACTAAATTATAAATCACTGTTTTTTATTTTTTAAAAAATTATTATTACTTTAATACTCTCATTTCTAGCATGTTCACGTTTCTTACATAAAGTCACATACGTAAACAATCAATTATGAAATCAGATTTTACCCTTCCATTTTTATTTTGCTTCCTCTTTTTAATCTTAGGCCTTTCAGGTGCTATATCCCAAAATTTAATTCCTGAAGGAGGCGAATACATTTTTAATCAAGATGATGTTCCATGCCTTACAGACCAACAAAGAGAGACTATAAAACAGCAAATAAGAGTCAATTATGACACCCTTAAATCAGAAAATCGCTTAGCTTACAATGAGGGAAGTCGTGTTCCTAATCCAGCTTTTGAATGGCCGCTCAAAAAAGCGAATGGCATAGGTTACGATGATGTTTGGGGGATTTCCAATTATTTAGATCAAAATTCTAATTTTCCCAATCAGCTTCTAGATTATGATTGCGGCTCTAAAACATACGATTTATCCAGTGGCTATAATCATCGTGGAGTAGATATGTTTACTTGGCCATTTGGTTGGAAGATGATGGATGATGACGGTGTAGAAATAATTGCAGCAGCAGCGGGGCAAATAGTTGCAAAAAATGATGGGCAATTCGACCGAAATTGTGGTTTTAACGGCAATCCGTGGAATGCTGTTTATGTTCAACATAACGACGGAAGTGTAGCACTCTACGGCCATATGAAAAACGGTTCTTTAACAACAAAAAACGTTGGTGATATGGTAGCTCAAGGGGAGTTTTTGGGAATCGTAGGTAGTTCTGGAAGTTCTACGGGACCGCATTTACATTTTGAGGTTTATACGAACATTAATCTTGAATTAGAGAATTTAGTAGACACCTATTCTGGCAGTTGTAATTCTTTAAATAATGAGTCTTGGTGGGCAAATCAAAAGCCTTACATCAATCCAAATATAAATGCGGCATTAACACTTTCAGCTCCAGTAAATTTTAACACCTGTCCAGACGCAGAAACCACAAATGAAAGCAATGAGTTTTTAATGACCGACAATATTTATTTTACAATATTTATGCGTGATCAAGTAAGTGGCACTTCTATTAATTTAAAAACAATTCGTCCTGATAACTCAATCCAATATCAATGGAATTTCGATTTTACTGATGATTTCCAGTCTTCTTGGTGGTATTGGTTTTTTACTGCCGACATGGAGGGAGAATGGACATGGGAAGCAACATATCAAGGCAAGACAGTATCACATACTTTTAATGTAACCAGTGCGTTAAACACTGAGGGTTTTACACTTAACAATGTTTCTGTTTATCCTAACCCTACAAAAGACATAGTTTACATTGATTCTGACATCCCTATCAAAAAAGCAACTATTACTGACGTTCTTGGTAAAGCAATCAAGCAAGTTGATTCCAGATTAGAGGGTTTAAAAGAAATTACCTTAAATGATATTTCTGAAGGTCTTTACTTCTTGACTATAGAAAGTGATGCTAATCAGAAGAAAACCATTAGGATTGTAAAGAATTAGTATAAATAAAAAGCTTCTCAGTTAAGAGGCTTTTTATTCGATTTTAAAGTTGTTTCAAATATATTCCGAAGGTCTTTTTTATAAGGTAAATAATCTGCTCGCCCTTTTTTAAAAATATCGTTGCTATTGCCTTGCCCTCTGCGTAAAGCTTTTTGTTCTTCGTAAGGCAAACTATGTATTTCTTTACAATTAGAAGAACAACAATTATTCATTTCCGTTTTGCAATCTTCGCATTGAATAAATAACAGATGACAGGCTTCATTTGCACAGTTAACATGGGTGTCACAAGACTTACCGCACTGATGACAACTCGCTATAATATCGTCACTTATACGCTCCCCCCGACGCTGATCAAAAACAAAGTTTTTCCCAATAAATTTATTATCTAGGTTCTTAGCATTGACTTGACGTGTATACTCAATAATACCACCTTCTAATTGATATACATTCTTAAACCCTTTATGTTTAAAATAAGCACTAGCTTTTTCACAACGAATACCTCCCGTGCAATACATCACCAATTTCTTTTCTTCCTTGTGCTCTTTGATATCTTCTTCAATAATTGGTAAAGACTCCCTAAAAGTATCAACATCTGGAGTGATAGCGCCCTTAAAATGACCTATTTCACTTTCATAATGATTACGCATATCTACTAAAACAGTATCTTCATCTTCAATAAGTTCATTAAAGGTTTCCGCATCAACATGTATACCTTTATTTGTGACATCAAAACTGTGATCGTTAAGGCCATCAGCGACAATCTTATTTCTAATCTTAACTTTCAACTTTAGAAATGCCATGTTATCATGTTCGATTGCGATATTCAATCGTACATTTTCTAAAAATGTGATGCTATCCAGATGCTTTTTAAATTTAGTAAATCTGTCTGCCGGAAGCGATAATTGCGCATTAATACCTTCGTTGGCGACATAAATACGGCCAAGGACTTCCATTTGGTCCCAATTAATAAACAAATGATTTCGGAAAATTTCTGTGTTACCAATCTTGGCATACTTGTAAAAAGAAAGTGTCAGCCGATCCTTACCGGCTTGTTGAATTAATTCAGCTCTTTCTTTAGCACTTAGTTTATTGTACAGTTGCATGCTATACCAATATTTAAATGTTAAAAATAGTTTGAAGTGCAAAGGTAAGTATTCCTCGATTAAAAATTGTTCAAAACCTGTCTTTACTTCTATTGTATCCTCTTAAAAGAAGTG
>CALDUJ010000155.1 GCA_937923735.1 uncultured Flavobacteriaceae bacterium
TAGTGTTCGAAATTTGTAAAATCAAATGTAGAAATAGCATGCGCAGGCATTTTGAATTCTTTATAAAATGAATAGTTATCTGATCTCATAAATAAACGATAGTCTTTGGCTGTCTTTAAAAATCCTACAACTGCATCTCCAGCATATTCATTTAGTTTTTCTGCCATATTAGATTTTTCGTAACCTGTTAAATAAGCCATAGTTACATCACCGTCTCTTGGAACCCCAATCATTTCAAAATTTATCATTGTGTATAGTTTCAACTTAGATTCTTTTAATCGTTTAGCTAAATCTATAGAACCCTTTAGTCCCATTTCCTCAGCAGAGTACAATGCAAAAATTACGCTACGCTTATTGTTCTTTTTCTTAGCAAAATATTTTGCCCATTCCAAAACCGCTACTGTCCCAGAAGCGTCGTCATTAGCACCATTGGCAATAGAATCTCCATCAACCGCTTTTTGAAAACCTATATGATCATAGTGCGCCCCAAGAATTACAAATTCGTCTTTAAGTTTTGGGTTGTTACCTTCAATGTACCCAATAACATTGTAACCTATTACATCTTTTACATTAAAAGAATCTCTGTAAGTTTCAAAGTAAGGTTGTAGTCCGTTGTTTTTAAAAACATTTTCAATATATACTGCTGCTTTCTCAATACCTTCTGATCCAGTTGCTCTTCCACCAAGTTCATCTGATGCTAAATATCTCATAGCAGACTCCACATTTTTAGCGTTAACTGAGTCAACTTTGGCTTCTTCTCCAGCTGTAGCTTGAGTAGTTAGTTCGGAATTGGTTCCATTTTGGGATTTACAGCTAATAATAGCTAATGGAAGTATAAGTAATAACAGTTTTTTCATCTTTTTTTTGTTTAGGCTTAAAGATAAAAAAATCCTACACGAAGTAGGATTTGATTTTGTTGTATTTGTACTAAATCTTAAACTAGCATAGTAACAGGATTCTCGATATATCCTTGCAATGTCTGCAAAAATTGAGCACCTGTAGCACCATCTACTGTTCTATGATCACAAGCTAAAGTTAATTTCATTGTATTCCCAACAACGACCTGTCCATCTTTTACAACTGGCTTCTCAACAATAGCGCCAACCGATAAAATGGCAGAGTTTGGTTGGTTTATAATGGATGTAAAGCTCTCAATACCGAACATTCCTAAATTAGAAATCGTAAACGTACTACCTTACATTTCATCTAAACCAAGTTTCTTATTACGAGCTTTACCAGCATACTCCTTTACTGCAGTGCCAATCTGGGTAAGGCTTTGCTCATTTGCAAATCTTACAACTGGCACTAAAAGCCCATCTGGTACTGCTACCGCTACACCAATATGAATATGGTTATTTAGCTTCATCCTATCATCAAACCACTGTGAATTTACTTGAGGATGCTGTTTTAACGCTAATGCACAAGCTTTTACAATCATATCGTTGTAAGATATTTTTGTGTCAGGAATTGAATTGTATTGCTTTCTGAATGCAATGGCATTCTCCATGTCAAACTCAACATTCAAATAGTAATGAGGTGCCGTAAACTTAGACTTTGCTAAATTTTTTGCAATTGCCTTACGCATATTTGAATTTGGAACTTCATCAAAATCTTCTTGACCAGAAGGAACAAATTTAATATTAGCAGTTCCAGCTGATGCAGGTGATGCAGACCTTGGTGTAAAATTCTCTATATCTTTCTTGATTATTCTTCCATGGTCTCCTGTTCCTGAAACTTGCGAAAAGTCAATCCCTTTTTCTTCAGCCAGTTTTTTTGCTAAAGGAGACACGAATATTCTTCCATTAGAACTTGAGGTCGAAATTGAAGGTGAACTCGAAGCTTTGCTTACTTGTTTTGTATCTTCTTTTTTAGCTTCAACTTTAGGTGTCTCTTCTTTTGCAGTTTCAGATGTTGAACCAGCTACTTTGAAGTTTTTGGCGATATTAGAAACATCAGTCCCTTTAGGGCCAATAATTGCTAATAAGGCATCAACTTTTGCGGATTCACCCTCATTTAAGCCAACATGTAATAAGGTTCCTGATTGGAAAGATTCAAATTCCATGGTTGCCTTATCAGTTTCGATTTCAGCTAGAATATCACCTTCTTCAACTACATCTCCAGCCTTTTTTAACCAAGTCGCAACGGTACCTTCTTCCATGGTATCACTCAAGCGAGGCATAGTTACTACCGTTACACCATCTGGTATTTCGACTTCGCTCACTGACCCAGAATTACTTTGTGGTTCTTCTTGAGACTTCTCGACTCCGCTCGAAGTGACAGTATTTTTCGTTTCTTCTTTCTCTTCTCCATTGGAAGCACTTCCATTTAACAAACCAGAAATATCTTCACCTTTATCTCCAATAATCGCAAGCAATTCATCAACCTTAGTTGTTTCACCCTCTTGAACTCCAATATGAAGTAAGACACCTTCATGAAACGACTCAAACTCCATTGTGGCCTTATCAGTTTCAATCTCAGCAAGAATATCACCTTCTTCTACTTTGTCCCCTACTTTCTTCAACCATGTCGCCACAGTTCCTTCTTCCATTGTATCGCTTAAACGCGGCATGTTAATTACTTCTGCCATAGCTTATAGTTTGTGTTGTAAAAATGGATAATCTTTTTGTTCGTAAACCACATCGTATAATTGTTGAACATCTGGATATGGAGACTCCTCTGCAAACTTTTCACATTCTTTAACCAAATCCTTGACACGTTTATCAATTACTTCGATATCTTTTTCCGAAGCATATTTCTTTTCGAGAATAATATCTTTTACTTGAGTAATTGGATCTATTTTTTTGTATTCCTCAACTTCATCTTTTGTTCTGTAATGCTGCGCATCACTCATTGAGTGACCTCTGTATCGATAAGTCTTCAACTCTAAAAA
>CALDUJ010000156.1 GCA_937923735.1 uncultured Flavobacteriaceae bacterium
AGTGTTTTTAATGGTTTTAAGCTTTTCCTGTGAAAAAGAAATGACAACTTATACAGTTACTGGTAAAATCCAAGATGCAGAAGATGGTGCTAAAGTAAAACTACAAGAACTGGTAAATAACAGGCCTGTCCTTGTTTCGGAAACCACAATTAAGGATGGAAAATTTGAATTCACCGGATCTGTTGAGGAAGAAGGTATGCGATTTATCTCCATGGATGGCGTCGTAGGAAATTTGCCTTTTATATTAGAAAATGCCAATATTGATATTGAGGTTATAGATAAAACTAACCTTAATAGGTCTATTCTTAAAGGGACAGAGTCCAATGTTTTACTTAATGAATATGGTACTAGATTGTATGACGCAAGTGTTAGTAACGACAAATTAAATCAGGCATATATAGCGGCTCAAAAAGCTAATGACCAAGAAAAAATGAGTGCTATTATTGAATCATTTGATAGCCTTAAAAATGCTCAGAATGATTTTGAAATTGCATTTGTAAAGAAAAACAACCAATCCCTTATAAGTGTTTTAGCGGTAGAACGCATGATGCATTCAAGAAACTTTAAGACTATTACCATTAAGGAATTATTTGACCAATTATCACCTGAACTACAAGAAAGCAAAACCGGTCAGAATATCACTAAGTTTTTAGAGCCAATGCTTGCAACAATGGAGGGCGCAAAAGCACCAAATTTCGAAGGCCCTACTCCTGATGGGAAAACACTAGTCTTAAATGATATTACTAGCCAAAACAAAGTAACCATTGTAGATTTCTGGGCAGCATGGTGTGCACCTTGCCGCAAAGAAAATCCAAATTTGGTCAAGTTATATGAAAAATACCATGACAAAGGCCTAGAAATAGTTGGTGTATCTCTTGATGGCAACGGTAGACAACAAGACCCAAAAGCGGCATGGATGAAAGCAATTGAAGATGATGGCTTAACATGGCACCAGGTGTCTAACCTAAAATATTTTCAAGACCCAATTGCCCAGTCGTATAGCATTAGAGCTATTCCAGCGACATTTGTACTGGATTCGGAAGGTAAAATAATCGGCAAAGAATTACGCGGTAAAGCACTTGAAAATAAAATTGGAGAATTACTAAACTAGTAAAAGGTTATATTTTTCCTTGTTGGTGCAGTACATATAGTAACACTATTGGTATCGCTAAAAGTGCCACCATGGTTATATTGTCACTGAGCACCCAACTTGCAAGCAGAATGGTTAAAACATAACCACCTATAGCACCGCCAAAGTGAGCATCGTGTCCTATATTACCTATTCTATTTTTCATTCCATAAATTGAATATAAGAGATAGCCTATTCCAAAAACATAACCAGGAATCGGTATCGGGACAAACATAAAGCCTAATCGCATTTCAGGATGTAACAGAATGGCCGAATACAGTACTCCTGTAACCGCTCCACTTGCTCCAACCGCGCTATAGTGAAATTCGTTTTTATGAAAGTAGTAGGAAAGTAAACTCCCAACCATTAAACTGCCTACATAAATGATTATAAAATTAAGTTGCCCTACACTTCGTATCACCTCATCTGCAAAGAAGTAGAGTGTAAACATATTGAAGAATAAATGTGCTGTATCTGCATGTAAAAATCCTGATGTAAACATTCTAATTTTCTCTCCTCTATGTATGCCTCCAATATTAAACTTATACTTTTCGAAAAAAGAAAAATCATTAAATCCCTTCATGGAAATAATGACATTAGCAGCGATAATAACGATTGTAACTATATCTAAACCCAATTGTATTGTATTTAATTAACAAGATAAGACGAAGATAATCGTAATTCGTTACAATCGCCATTTTTGCTATAGAATATACTTATCTTTGGCAAAATTTTGTCCAGTGCAATTACTAGCTTACATACTGATATACCCAATACTATGGATAGTTTCAATACTTCCTTTCAGATTACTATATGTCGTTTCTGATGGACTATATGCACTACTCTACTACATCATAGGCTATCGAAAAAAAGTGGTTAGAGGCAACATAGATTTGGTTTTCCCTGACAAATCGGAGGCTGAAAAAAAACGTATCATTAAAGCTTTCTATCACCATCTTTGTGATTTGGTATTGGAATCTATTAAATCTATGACCATTTCGGAAGCTGAAATGAAAAAGCGATTCGTATTTACTAATATTGAAGAAATCCATGCTTTAGAAAAAGCGAACAAAAGTGTTATTCTGATATGTGGCCACTACGCTAGTTGGGAATGGATGTTCATTGTTCAAAAATACATTAATCATAAAGGTTTTGGCATCTACAAACGTCTAGCTAATAAATATTTTGACGCTCTAGCCAAACGTATTCGTGCTAAATACAATACAAAACTAATCACAACTAAAGAAACGATTAAAGTTTTAACCGATTCAGTCAATAAAGGAGAACTAAGCATGAGTGGTTTTGCTTCGGATCAATCTCCTAAACTCAACAAAGCATTTCATTGGCAGGAGTTTATGGGTGTTAAAGTGCCTGTGCATACTGGGGCGGAGATGATAGCAAAAAAACTAGACATGTCCGTGGTCTACTTGAATATAGAAAAAACAAAACGTGGATATTACCAGACTACTTTCAAGACAATTACTAGTAATCCTAAAGAATATAAAGATTATGAAATTACAGATTTGTTTTTAAAACTCTTGGAAGAACAGATTCGTAAAGCTCCAGAATACTATTTATGGACACATAAACGCTGGAAGCATAAAGACAACGTACCAGAAAATTTTAGATAGTTACAAAGTAAACCAATCGTTCACACGCGTATCTTGTTTGGGAACAAAACTTTTATGTACAAACTCGTTATTTGCAGAGTTGTAATCGTAATCTTTAGACCATTCTTCATGGTTTTCAGCTAAAGCTATTAAACTATCACATACATAATCTATTTCGTCACAAGTTGTTGTTGGGTGTATAGACATCCTAATCCAACCCGGTTTGTGTATTAGCTCTCCTGAGGTGATTTCGCAAACCAAAGCATTAGATTGTTCTCTATCTACATTTAGTAAGTAGTGTCCATAGGTTCCTGCGCAACTACAACCGCCTCTGGTTTGAATTCCAAAACGATCATTTAAAAGCTTAACTCCTAAATTAAAATGCAAATCCTCTATATAAAATGATACTACGCCTAATCTATCCTTCTGATTTGGAGCTAGTATTTTTATGTTTTCAACATCATCCAAGTTTGTAAATATTTGATGCAACAACTCATGCTCACGATCGAGCATGTTCTTAACACCCATTTGGTCTTTCAAATTGATAGCTAATGCCGTTTTAATAGTTTGTAAAAAACCTGGCGTGCCTCCATCTTCGCGTTCTTCAATACTATCTATATACTTATGTTCTCCCCAAGGGTTTGTCCAAGATACTGTGCCTCCACCGGGACAATCGGGAATCATATTTTTATATAACTTTTTATTAAACACAAGTACTCCAGAAGTCCCAGGTCCACCCAAAAATTTGTGTGGTGAAAAGAAAATAGCATCTAAAGATTCATCCTCATCTTTGGGGTGCATATCTATATCAACATAAGGTGCAGAACATGCAAAATCTACAAAACATACACCACCATGTTTGTGCATCATTTTAGCAATTTGATGATATGGTGTTTGAATTCCTGTAACATTACTGCCTCCTATTACAGAAGCAATCTTCAATGTGCAATCTTTATGCTTTTCTAAAAGAATTTCGAGGTTTTTAATGTCAAATAACCCATCTTCACCTGCAGGGATAACCTCAACTTTGGCCATAGTCTCTAACCATGATGTATGATTGGAATGGTGCTCCATATGAGTCACAAATACAACTGGTCTGACTTCTTCTGGGATGTTAGTGAACTTTCTGAGGTTTTCTGGAATCTTCAAGCCTAATATCCGCTGAAACTTATTAACGACACTAGTCATACCGTTTCCGGCAACTATTAACACGTCATCTGAATTAGCATTAACATGACCTTTTATGATATTTCTAGCTCTATGATAAGCATTAGTCATAGCAGTACCGGAAACCGTTGTCTCAGTATGCGTATTTGCAACAAATGGCCCGAATTGATTTGTGATTTTATCTTCAATTGGCCTGTATAAACGACCAGAAGCTGTCCAGTCTGTATAAACAATTTTTTGCTTACCATAAGGAGACTCAAACTCTTGGTCTATACCAATAATTTGGTTCCTAAATTTAGAAAAGTATTGTTCTAACTCAGAGTATCTTGTTCGGGCTTTGGAAGTTATCATAACAACTTATTTACATCTAATATACTAAATACCAGCAATTTCTTTTATTTCGCCAATAAATCTATCTGCAAGATTATCAGCTTCTTGCTGAGATTTTGCTTCAGTATAGATTCTTATAATTGGCTCAGTATTACTTTTACGAAGATGCACCCAATTTTCAGGAAAATCTATCTTAACACCATCAATTGTTCTTATATCTTCATCAGCATACCTAGTTGTCATCTCCGATAAAATGCCGTCAACATCTAATCCTGGGGTTAATTGGATCTTCTTTTTGCTCATATAGTAGTCAGGATAGCTAGCTCTCAATTCACTTACTTTCATTTTCTTTTCAGCAAGAAGACTTAAGAATAGTGCCACTCCTACAAGAGAATCTCTTCCATAATGTAATTCAGGGTAAATTATACCGCCATTACCTTCTCCACCGATAATAGCCTTATTTTTCTTCATCAACTCAACTACATTAACCTCACCTACTGCACTCGCCTCGTAAGTTCCACCATGCTTTTCTGTAACATCCCTGAGCGCACGCGAAGAGCTCATATTACTAACTGTATTTCCCTTCATATGGCTTAACACATAATCAGCGCAAGCAACTAATGTATATTCTTCGCCAAACATTTCTCCATCTTCGCTCATAAAAGCTAAACGATCTACATCCGGATCCACAACAATTCCAAAATCAGCATGCTCTTTAACAACCATTTCAGATAAATCTGTTAAATGCTCTTTTAATGGTTCAGGATTATGTGGAAAATGCCCATTAGGCTCACAATATAACTTTACTGGATGCACGCCTAAGCGTTCTAACAGCTCTGGAATAGCAATACCTCCAGTTGAATTCACCCCATCCACTACCACTTTAAATTTAGCATCTTGAATAGCTTTCACATCTACTAAATCCAAATTTAAAACTTCATCAATATGTAAATCAATATAAGCTTGATTCTTTGTTATTTTCCCTAAACTGTCTACATCTGCGAATTCAATAGCGTTACTTTCTGCTATCTCAAGAATTTTAGCACCTTCAGCGCCATTTAAAAATTCACCTTTATGATTCAATAGTTTTAGGGCATTCCATTGTTTAGGGTTATGACTAGCAGTTAATATAATACCACCATCAGCATGTTCCATTGGCACAGCAACCTCAACAGTTGGTGTTGTACTTAATTCTAAGTCTACAACATGGATCCCCATGGCCACTAGTGTCTGCATCACCAAACTCTGAATCATGTCTCCAGAAATTCTAGCATCACGACCAACAACCACTTTGTAATTATCTTTATTGTCTCTGTTTTGTTTTACCCAAGTACCATAAGCAGCTGCAAAAGTTACAGCATCAATTGGCGTTAGGTTATCACCAACTTTTCCCCCAATGGTTCCCCTAATACCTGAGATAGATTTTATTAACGTCATTTCTTTAAAAATTTTAACAAATATACAATTACAATATGGTAAAACTTAAATGCTAATTCGTAAATTTCACTAATGAATTATCTGGCTCATATTTATCTTTCTGGAGATAACGAATTAGTGACTATCGGCAACTTTATAGCAGATGGAATCAAAGGGAAAGATTATAAAAAATTCCCCCCAGAAGTTCAAAAAGGGATCCTATTACATCGCGAGATAGATACATTTACCGATGCCAACCTAATAGTTAGAA
>CALDUJ010000157.1 GCA_937923735.1 uncultured Flavobacteriaceae bacterium
TTTAAAACGTTAAGTGCTTTTGTATTTGCTTGGGTCACAGACGCAACATATATCTCTTGACAGATATTCCATTGTGTAGCTTTAGAATTAGAAACTTTAGGCAGATTTTTAAATTCGTCTGAATGATAAAAAGGTTTAACGTTGATATCTTCTAATGAATTCCATATGAGAGTGTCATTATAGTCAGCTCCTTTTAAGTCGTACTGTATTTTCTGCTTCCATTGTTTGGAAGAAACACTCTCAAATTCATTGAATAAAGAATCACTCATCTTTTTTTTGTTTTGCAATACTATCTTCGTATTCGATGATATAGATTTCTTCGTTTTCTTTTTTCATGTAATATTCTTCACGGGCAAACTTCTCAATACCTTCCTCAGTTTCAAGCTTCTTTATTTCTTTGGCATCAGCCTCTATGCCTTTATTATAATGTTCCTTCTGCTTATTAGCTTTATCCTTTTCCGCATTCAACTCCATATGTGATAACAGCGAATTACTGTCTATAAAAAGCATCCAAATAATAAAAAATAATAGCCCTAAGCCAAACACATTTTTGAAGGGCTTTAAGTACTTATGATTTTTTAATTGGTTCCAATTCATTACAATCTTTCGTTGATGATGGTTCGCACTATATCAACTGCAACAGTATTGTATTTATTATTGGGGATGATGATGTCTGCATACTCCTTCATAGGCTCAATAAATTGCTCATGCATTGGTTTAAGAGTCGTTTGATACCTTGTTAGTACTTCATCAAGGTCACGCCCTCGTTCTGCGATATCTCTTTTTAAGCGTCTAATTAAACGCTCATCACTATCTGCATGAACAAATATTTTGATGTCAAACATATCTCGCAATTCAGGATTGGTTAAAATCAAAATACCTTCAATAATGACAACTTTTCTGGGTTGTGTTTTTACCGTTTCTCTAGTTCTATTATGTTCTACAAAAGAGTATACTGGTTGGTTGACAGTATTTCCTTTTTTTAACTCTTTAAGATGTTGAATAAGTAAATCAAAATCAATGGAGCTAGGATGGTCGAAATTAATTTTGACACGCTCATCATAAGATAGATGGGATGTGTCTTTGTAATAAGAATCTTGAGAAATAACTTCTACTTCATCATTACGAAGTTCGTCCACAATCTGATTAACAACCGTTGTCTTTCCACAACCCGTACCACCTGCAATTCCAATTATTAGCATGTATTATTGATGAAAAATTATAGTATTACAAATGTAAGTATTTGAGGCTATTTATTCTTTAAGTTGAGAAACTTCTTCTACGGTAATTATCTTATCATTTTTATTACCCCAAGAATTGGTTATATAGTTCATGACATCCGCAATCTCTTCGTCATATAGCCCTAGTGGTGTCATAGCATTATTGTATTTTTTACCATTTACAGTAATTTCTCCAGTCTGTCCAAACTTAATTGCTTTTATACTTTCCGTACGATTTTCCATTAAATAATCAGCTTTGGCCAAAGGAGGAAATGCACCTTCAACACCTTCGCCATTTGTTTGATGGCATACAACGCAGAAGTCCTTGTAAATAACACTACCACGTTCTATACTTGCCTTTAATTTGTCATTTTGGTCTTTTTCTTTAGAGGCACAAGCAACGACTAGGATACCACACAATACGATACTCATTAAAATGTACTTCATCAAATTACGATTTCGGGACTATTTTGAGAATACCTTCATTTTCTACTGCTATATATATGTAGCCATCTGGACCTTGTCTAACATTTCGCATGCGACCGACACCTTCAAAAAGTTTTTCTCTAGCAACTACTTTATTGTCTGTAATTTCAAGTCTTTCCAAATATTGAAATACCAAAGACCCAACTAACAAATTGTTTTTCCATTCTGGATATTTGTCACTGGTAACATAAGTCATTCCGCTAGGAGCAATCGAAGGAACCCAATAATACATCGGTTGTTCCATATTATCTCTTGCGGTTTCAGTAGTAATTTTGGTGCCACTGTAGTTTATGCCATAGGTTATAGTTGGCCAACCATAATTTTTACCTTTTTCAATGATGTTTATTTCATCTCCTCCTCGAGGACCATGCTCGTGCACTACGATTTTCCCTGTACTAGGATTTTTAGCCATGCCTTGTGGATTTCTGTGGCCATAAGAATAGATGGCATGTTTTGCATTTGGGTCATTAACAAACGGATTGTCTTTTGGTATGCTACCATCATCATTGATACGATAAATTTTTCCGCAATCTCGAGTAATATCTTGGGGGTTTATATCGCGTTTTCCTCTATCGCCAATCGAAAAATAGAGATACCCGTCATTATCAAACTCTAATCGAGAACCAAAATGATGACCTTTAGTAGAGTTTGGACTAGCTTTGTAAAGCACTTCTTTATCTACTAGCATGCCATTTTTTAATTTTGCACGCATTACGGCAGTATTAGCTCCTTGCTCATCACCTTCGGTGGAAGAATAGGACATATATATCCAACCATTTTCTTCATATTTTGGATGTAATTCAATATCTAAAAAACCACCCTGACCTCTTGGAGATAATTTAGGTGGATTAGGCACTTTATTTTTTACACCATTTTTAAAATGAATTAATTCTCCTGCTTTTTCTGTAATAAGCATACTACCGTCTGGAAGAAAAGCCATTCCCCATGGAATTTTTAGATCTGGGACAACTACTTCGGTTGTATACTTAGGGTTTTCTGAAGTCGTTATTTCAATATCATTTTTCTTGGTTTGCGCGCAAGAATTAATAGTGAATGAAACGATAAGAATAATAAAAAATTTAGAACTATTTAAACGCATTTTGAGTGTTTTAAAATCGAGTAGAATTTACAAATAATTTGATTAATTA
>CALDUJ010000158.1 GCA_937923735.1 uncultured Flavobacteriaceae bacterium
TTGTAGAAATGGATTTTCAGCCCAATAATAATCCGAAAAAAGAAACAAGGACACGAAGATGAACAATAACCAAAAAAGGATATGTACCAGAATTTGCGATATGTTGTTTTTTAGTAATTGCATTCTGATGGAAAAGTAATCAGAAATACTATAACCATCAAAAATTGTGTATCAAAGACATAATTGACTAAATGAACTGCAGTTTATATATCGTTTTTATCGGTTTGTACTCTTAATATTGATGTGTATACAGAATCTTAGAAATTGGCAACATACAAAGTTATATTTGAGTTATTAAAACCATTATCATCATGAAACGAACAGTTTTTTTACTAATCACTTTTTTTTGCACAACCATTACTTTTTCTCAAACTCTAAATACCGTCGTAACCGATGCTAAAGGAAATCAAAAACTTTTAGGACAAGTCAATAAGAGAGGGCTAACTCAAGAACCTTTTAAAGCTTGGTTTGATAAAAATCAAGGCACCTATCTTGAAAACGATAAAGTAATTAAAGCACTAAAACCAGACTTAAAAGATTATACTATTAAAGCATTCTTTGGGTCTTGGTGTGGTGATAGCAAACGCGAATTGCCAAGACTTTATAAAATTCTAGAAGAGGCTAATTATCCTATGAATCAATTGGAAGTCATTGCCGTAGATAGAACAAAAGAGATGTATAAAAAGGCGCCAAATGGAGAAGAGAAGGGATTGAATATACATAAAGTGCCAACCTTTATTTTTTATAAAGATGGAAAAGAGGTAAACAGAATTGTGGAATCTCCTGTTGAAACTTTAGAAAGAGATATTCAGAAAATTGTAAGTAGCAAAAGATATTTACCAAACTATGCATCTGTAGAATTTGTAAATAAACTCATTGTGGAGAAAGGTTTAGACTCTCTAAAGCTGATGGAAAAAGAGCTGCTTCCGCAAATTGCAAGGTATGTAAAAGGGAGTAGAGATTTAAATGGCTATGGTTATGTAAAATTGCGAGACAGAGCCTATGATGAGGCACTTTATGTTTTCGATTTGAATACAAAACTATTTCCTCATGTGTCCAATACTTACGATAGTTTGGGTGAAGCCTATTTTGAAACTAATAACCCTAAAGAAGCATTGAAAAATTACTATAAAGTCTTAAGCATGAGTCCAGAAAACAAAACCGCTAAAGTGATGATTGCTAAAATTGAAAAAAGTGCTAATTAAACAATATTCATTTTCTTAAGTAGGAAAGAAGCGTTCATGTTCTGGCAGATACCTTCTTTAAAAGTATAATCAAAATGAAGCTCATCGTTGATAATCTCAGCATCGAAATAGTAGTTTTTTACGTCATCTAACTCTTTAGAAATTTCACATAAGCTTAAATCGTGAGTTGCTATGATTCCTGTGGCATCTGTTGCCACTAACTTCTCGACAAACTTACGAGAGCCAATAGCTTTGTCGGTACTATTGGTGCCTTTTAATATTTCGTCTAAGACAATAAAGTACGGTTCTTTAGCTATTTCATCGACTATGAATTTCAAACGTGTTAGTTCCGAAAAGAAATAAGAAGAATCATCTGTTAGCGAGTCAGAAGTTCGCATACTTGTAATCAACTTTACAGGAGAATAGTTACTTTCTTTCGCACAAACAGGAAGCCCAACATTTGCCATAACAATATGTAATGAGACCGTTCTTAAAAAGGTGCTCTTGCCAGCCATATTAGCACCTGTGATAATAAAAAATTGTTGGTGGGTTATTGCAAAGTTGTTATTAATTCTTTTAGATTCATCTAATAGAGGATGACCAAGTTTTTTGACTTTAGTTTCCTTATTGGTCTTTAAGGTTTTTGGAAAGATGTAATCGGGATGATTAAAGGCGAAGTTTCCTAAAGAATTATAGCCATCGAAAAAAGAAACAACCTCAAACCAATCATCTACCTTATGAGCATACGTTCTTATCCAACCTTCCACTTTATAGCTTTGCATAATATCCCAAAGGATGAATCCATTTCCGAAAATGGCGGAAATGAGGTTGTTTCTGTTATCCAGTGCATCCAAATATTTTGATATTTCTTTAAATATCTGTGAAGCTTTTTTACTTTCAGACTGAATTTGTTTTTGCTTTTGTTTTAGTAATTCAGAAGTAAATGTTTCATTCTCAATCTTATCAAGTAGCTGTGCATATTGCCTAAAGGTGTCTTTTAACTTATCTGTATTATGGGACAAATTGTTAATCTTCTTCACATATAAACCAGTGATCCCTAATCCAAAAATCAACCAGTATAATAGCCATAATGGGTCAATCACTTTTAGAAAGGCTAATGTAATCAAGGCTATAGATGCTAAACTAAAAACCAAGGGTATCCAAGACATAGCCTTTGGAAGAAAAGATTTATAATCTTTGAGCCAATCTATTATTTGACTCGCAGGTGTTTCTACAATTACCAAACTCGCAATGGCTGAGAAATACTGACGCCATTCAGGTTTTTTAGATAGTTCTTTTATGGCCTCTTGTCTTTCAGGAATTCCAGAAATCGTATTTGCTGTTAAGGCATTTGCTAATATTTGAGTGCCTTCGTTAATAGAAGTTCGGTTAATAAATTGAAAGAAACTACCACGCCCAAATAAGTCTATGTCCAAACTGTAAAAATGATTCGGGTTTTGAAAATTTTGACCTTCATCTCTATGGTGAAAATCGCCTGAAGCTATACACAATTCTTCTTCGTTGATTGCTGCCAAAGCACTAGCGAGATGCTTTTTTGCTTGAACATCTGTGTATTTAGAAACGAGGTAAATGAATATCCCTATTCCAACAACAGCAATAGCTACAGAAATTTGCCATTGAGAAAAGAAGAAGTAGATGCCAAAGCCAGTCACCAAGAAAACAATCAACCTTAAAGTACTTATACTAAGTAATTGCTTTTTAAGCCTAGCCACCTCAAGATTGTGGGCTTCTAATTGTGTTTTATAGTATGATTCTGGGTTGGTCATGCAGCTGTTTTGCGAGTATAAAGAAACAACATTTCTTAAAATTTTGAGTTATATTAGAGTAGCATTCAACCAACTTTATGAAACCAATCATTCTCCTTTTCTCGATTTTCTTGTTTAATCTAACATCATTTCATGACCCTTGTAATGACAGCGATGAAATTCCAACCTGCAAATTAGAAATGAGTAAGGAGGAATTAAAAAAAGGAATAGTGGGGATTGATTGTAATGGAATCCTTCAGGAAAACATTAAATCGTTTAAAATAAAATTTCCTAAAAAGCCTACTCAACTTATCAGAAGTTCGCAACTAAGTGAAAAAGCCATAGCTATTTTGGAAGTAGCAGAAATAGGGCATATTATTGCTGTTTTTGATATCATGGATGAAGATGGCCATCTAAAGAAAACCATGTTTATTAAGATTGTCGAATAGTCTACAACCCTATTTTATCAACTTCTTTAAAAAGCCCTAAAATCATCTGCACAGAATTCTTGTAAAATTCAGGTGTAATATCCTTAAAATCATCAGAAGGATGATGATATCCAGGATGGTCCTCATCTCCAAAATATAAGAATGGAATGTCCGCTTTATGAAAAGGCGCGTGATCTGACGCTTGTGTCCAATCATCTTTACCATCTGTGCCATCATGTCCAACGAGTAATTTAGAGGTTGTTGGGTTTTTAAAACTCTTAATAATGTCTTCTAGGGCTTTGGTGTAACGTCCGCCTACAACATACAATTCATCTTTTGCACTACGACTGATCATGTCCATATTAAGATTAACCATAATGTCGCTGTCTTTCATTTTGTCTACAAAGTATTTTGCTCCTTGTAGTCCTAATTCTTCTGCATCAAATGCAGCTAGTATTACCGAATGTTTTGGAGGGTTTGCTTTCAGGCGCTCAGCAAATGCAAAAAGCGCGGCTACTCCTGATGCATCATCATCTGCTCCATTGTAAACTTCTCCTTTATCATTTGTGCCCAAATGGTCATAATGAGCGCTTACGACTATATATTTTTCTGAGTGTTCAGTGCCTTCAATTTTTGCTAAGACATTTACTGCATTATACGCTTTATCTTTTCGTGTAAATGTAAATGCATGCTCGTACGAGCTGCCCAAAGCTTCAATATTGAGAGATTTGAACTGCTCTATGATATAAGCTCTTGCTAACGCATTTCCTTTATGCCCAGTAAGTCTGCCTTCAAATTTATCTGAAGAAAGTGTCTGTATGCGTTCAAGAAGTTTTTCTTCGTTGAAATCGTAATTTTTATTTGCGATTTCTACTTTACCAACCTCAGTTTTGTCAACAGA
>CALDUJ010000159.1 GCA_937923735.1 uncultured Flavobacteriaceae bacterium
AAATTGAAGAAAGGCGAAAGTGCTGAATTCAAAATTATCGAATTTAATAAGGAGTTCAAACGTGTAGTTGCTTCTCATACAGCTATCTTTAGAGAAGAAGAGGCTAAGAATGTAAAAGCAGCAGCTAAGAAAGTTGCAGCTAGTAATTCTGAGAAAACGACTATCGGAGATGTTAATGAAGAGTTACAAGCTCTTAAAGATAAGATGGACGGAAAGAAATAATCTGTTTGTCGTTCCTGTTTAGAACAGGAATCTAAAAATCAAAGCCCAGACATTTATAGTCTGGGCTTTTTTGTTATTGTAAATTAACTTCCAATTGTTCGAATTTTGCTTTACCTTTGTAAACCAAATACGTTTGGATACTATATGAGTCAAAAAGTGTTACTTAATGCTAAAGAGGTAAACATCATTCTTCATCGACTGGCTTGTCAACTTATTGAAAATCATGACGACTTTGCTAATACAGCTATAATAGGACTTCAACCACGTGGCACCTATTTAGCAGATAGATTAATTAGTATTCTTCAATCAGATTATAAAATCAAAAACATAAACGCAGGCCAACTGGACATCACATTTTATCGGGATGATTTTAGGAGAAGTGATAAACCACTCGAAGCTAACGCAACAGATATCGATTTTATAGTAGAAGATAAGTACGTTGTATTTGTTGATGATGTACTATATACAGGTAGAAGCATAAGAGCAGCTTTAACAGCTATTCAATCATTTGGAAGACCCAAAGAAATTGAACTCTTAACCTTAATAGACAGACGTTTTAGTAGGCATTTGCCAATACAACCAAATTATAGAGGTCGACAAGTTGATGCCATTGATGGAGAAAAAGTAAAAGTGAATTGGAAGGAGAATGAAGGAGACGCTGCAGTGTATTTAATAAACAATTGAATATGACTTTTGAAGAGTTAAATCAAATGACTTTCGAGGAAACCAAATTGCAAGATTCAGTAATTATAAGTTTCGGAAAGTTTAATGACCTGGACGAAATTCATGAAGTAGATATGTTGTTATACGATAATATTCCAGAAGGAACCGGTTATCATGATGGTCATGAAGTAAATATGGATGATACCGACGGCAAATTCTTCCTCTATGGCAATAATTCGGAAGAACTGTACAAAGTCGTTGCCCCGCTACTAAAACCTTATGAGTTCTTAAAAACAGCAAAAGTATATTTAAGATTTACGAAAGATGGAAAATTTTTATCGGATCTAGAGTTTAAAATGAATCAATAACATTAATAGTAAAGCAGTACTGCTTACTGCTACTGTTTACTGAATACTAAAAAAAATGAGCGAATTAAGTGTTAATCACTTATTAGGAATAAAATATCTTAACAAGCAAGATATACAACTCATATTTGAAACTGCAGACCAATTTAAGGAAGTCATAAATAGGGCAATTAAGAAAGTCCCATCACTTAGGGATATTACTATTGCCAATCTTTTTTTTGAAAACAGCACAAGAACAAAGTTATCTTTTGAACTAGCTGAAAAAAGACTATCCGCAGATGTTATCAATTTTTCTGCCGGTCAATCCTCAGTAAAAAAGGGAGAGACATTAATAGATACGGTAAACAATATCTTATCTATGAAGGTAGATATGGTGGTTATGAGGCATCCAAACCCTGGCGCTGGAATATTTCTTTCTAGACATGTAGATGCAAGTATTGTAAATGCAGGAGACGGTGCGCATGAGCACCCTACTCAGGCACTTTTAGATTCTTATTCTATTCGAGAAAAATTAGGCGAAGTAAAGGGTAAAAATGTTGTAATTGTAGGAGATATATTGCACTCTAGAGTTGCTTTGTCAAACATATTTGCATTGAAGTTGCAAGGGGCTAATGTTAAGGTTTGCGGGCCTAAGACGCTTATACCTAAGCATATTGAAAAACTTGGCATAAAGGTTGAAACAAATCTTAGAGACGCCCTAAACTGGTGCGATGTTGCTAATATGCTAAGAGTTCAAAACGAACGTATGGATATCAATTATTTCCCATCAACAAGAGAATATACCCAACAGTTTGGAGTCTCCAAGGACTTGTTGGATACCTTAGATAAAGAAATAGTTATAATGCATCCGGGTCCTATAAACAGAGGTGTGGAAATAACAAGCGATGTAGCAGATTCAGATCAAGCCATCATACTGAATCAGGTTGAAAATGGCGTAGCCATTAGGATGGCTGTTATATATTTATTAGCGTCTAAAATAAAACAGTAAACATGATTTTTGACAAAGACGGAAACATAACAATTATTACACAAGAGAAACTCTCTATACAGGAGTTTGTAAAACGACTTGATAGTGAATATAACAGATTTAAGGATGATAATGTAATTGTTAACTTAACAACATTAAAAAGTATTTCGCTTGCAGAGGTTGTAGAGTTTTTAAAGATCTCCAACCAGCACAGACGCGCTAAACACTCTTTTGTAATCGTAACAGATAAGGTGAATTTTGATGACATGCCAGATGAAATCATTGTAGTACCCACACTCCAAGAGGCCTATGATATTATTGAGATGGAAGAGATTGAACGCGATTTAGGATTTTAAAATGAAGCTAAACATCCTGGGTTGCTACAGCGCCACGCCAAGAACATTTACCAATCCAACTTCTCAAGTTCTTGAAATAAAAAATCATTTGTTCTTAATTGATTGTGGAGAAGGAACTCAGGTGCAATTGCGAAAAAATAAAATCAAGTTTGCTAGAATCAAGCATATATTCATTTCGCACCTGCATGGAGATCATTATTTTGGTTTAGTCGGCCTTATTTCTACATTTAGATTACTAACTAGGGAAGCTGAGCTTCATATTTACGGTCCGAAAGGAATAAAGGAAATAATTACCCTACAAATGAAACTAGCAGATTCTTGGACCAATTATCCGTTGATTTTTCATGAGTTGACTTCTAAGGAGTCAGAATTGATTTATGAAGATGATAAAGTAGAGGTGCATACAATCCCACTACTTCACCGTGTCTATACAAATGGATTCTTGTTCAAGGAAAAGCCAGGAGAGCGTAAATTAAATATAGACGCTGTTGAGCAGGCAAATATAGATCAAGCTTATTATCGTAAGCTAAAGCAAGGGGCTGATGTTGAGAATAAAGATGGAGAATTGATAAAGAATGAGACCGTAACTTATTCTCCCGACAAACAAAAAACCTATGCGTTTTGCAGTGATACTGCATATAACGAATCCGTTATTCCGATTATAAAAAATGCTGATACACTTTATCATGAATCCACTTTTTTAGAGAAGCATGCACATTTAGCACCCAAGACTAAGCATTCAACGGCTAAAGAAGCAGCAACAATTGCTAAAAAAGCCAATGTAGGTAAACTAATTTTAGGTCATTATTCTACTAGATACGATGACTTAGATGAGTTTATAAGAGAGGCTAGCCCTATTTTTAAGAATGTGAAATTAGCTGATGATGGTAAGATTTTTAAGTTTTAATTTAAATTAAAATCCTCGTAAATTGCAGGTATGGATAAAGATTTAAGTGGTTACAGAAAATCGTACGAAAAAGCTACTTTACTAAAACACGACATTCCCGAAAACCCTTTAGAGTTATTTAAAGTATGGTTTCATGAGGTGGATAATCATTTTAATGTCGATGAGGCTAATGCCATGACAATTTCAACATTAGGTTTAGACGGATACCCTAAGAGTAGAGTAGTGCTCTTAAAACGTTTTACTTACGAAGGTTTTGTTTTTTACACTAATTATGAAAGTGAAAAAGGAAAAGCAATTGAGGACAATCCCAATGTTTGTCTGTCTTTTTTTTGGCATGTTGCGGAGAGACAAGTCATTATTAAAGGCAAAGCTGAAAAAATTGCTGATAATTTAAGTGATGGTTATTTTGAATCTCGCCCAAGAGGAAGTCAACTAGGAGCATTGGTTTCTCAACAAAGTAAAGTCATAGAGGATAGAGAGGAATTAGAAGATAGATTAAATAAACTTGAGCAGGAATATGAAGGGAAGCAAATACCTAGACCAAGCAATTGGGGTGGATATATTGTAAAGCCAGTTGAAATTGAGTTTTGGCAAGGAAGACCTAACAGACTACATGACAGAATACGGTATAAATTACAAGAAGACCTAGATTGGCATACTGAACGCTTACAACCTTGAAACTATGAAAACACTTTATTTGGTTCGTCACGCTAAGTCTTCATGGGAACACGATGCCATCGACCATGAAAGACCTCTAAAGGATAGAGGATTTAAAGATGCTAATTTGGTGTCAAATCATTTAAAAGAGAATTTAACGCGCCCTGATTTGGTGATGTCTAGTGATGCTATGCGAGCCAAAACGACAGCCTATATTTTCGCTAAGAATTTAGGTATTGATGAAGATGACATCGTACTTAATCATAAACTTTACGATTTTTCAGGACGAGATTTAATCGATGTCATTGCAAATTGCGATGATTCCGTAGGTATTCTTATGGTCTTTGGGCATAATCATGCCATGACGGCCTTTGTAAACACTTATGGTGATGTATATACTGGTAATGTGGCTACATCAGGATTTACTCATATTGAATTTGACATAGCGTCTTGGAAGGATTTAAAACTAGGAAAAACAGTGCAATCATTGTATCCTAAGCAGTTAAAAGATTAACTTAGTCTAAGTGCTAATTCACTTTAGCTCTATCTTAAAATAGAATATATTTGTAGGAAATATATTTTAATATCCCTTAATGGTTAAAAACAAGAATTCATACGTTAATAGAGAACTTAGTTGGCTACAATTCAATGCTCGGGTACTACAAGAAGCTGCTGATGAAACGGTTCCTTTAATAGAGAGGTTACGTTTTTTAGGAATATTCTCTAATAATCTAGATGAATTCTTTAAAGTGAGATATGCCACGGTTAAAAGAATAGACCAGGCTGGAAAAGGCGGTAAAAGTGTTTTGGGAGGAATAAAAGCAGCAAAACTCTTAGAGTTAATCACTGAGATTGTAATAAAACAACAATCAAGAAGCCTTGAGATTTTAAGTGGTATTAAGAAAAGTCTTGAAAAAGAGAACATTTATATTATTGATGAAACTGAAATATCTGAAGACCAAAAAGACTTTATAAAGGATTATTTCTACCAAAATGTAAGTCAGTCACTAGTTACTATCATACTTAATGATGAAGTAGAATTGCCAATTCTTACAGATACTGCTGCATACTTAGCGGTAAAAATGATTATTGACGAAGAGAAACGTCAATTCGCATTAATAGAAATCCCGAAGACAATAGATCGTTTTGTAGTG
>CALDUJ010000160.1 GCA_937923735.1 uncultured Flavobacteriaceae bacterium
GCTTCGTTAGTTGCAGCCCCAATATGTGGCGTTAGAGAAATACTACCATTCATCAGTACTTTGATAGCCGGAGTTGGTTCTTCTTCAAATGTATCTAGACCTGCAAAGGCAATTTTTCCACTTTCAATGGCATTTATTAAAGCCACTTCATCTATAACTCCACCGCGAGCGGCATTTATGATTCCTGCACCGTCTTTCATGATAAAAAATTGTGCCTTGCCAATAACATAATCTTTCTGAGCTGGTACATGCAATGTTATGAAGTCTGATTCTTTTAAGACAGATTCCATTGATCGGGTTTTGATCTCAAAATTTAAGGATTGTTCATCAAAGAAATTCAGTTTGATAGACGCTTTTTCTATAAACATATCTGCTGCAATAACTTTCATGCCTATACCTATGGCAATTTTTGCAACTTCTTGACCAATACGACCAAAGCCAATAATTCCAATTGTCTTACCTCTTAATTCAACACCTTTAGCATAACTCTTCTTAAGATTTTTGAATTTAGTATCTCCATCTAATGGCATGTTTCTGTTGGAATCGTGTAGAAAACGAACGCTTCCATAAAGATGAGCAAAAACAAGCTCAGCAACAGATTGTGAAGATGCTGCAGGCGTATTAATAACATGTAAACCTTTGTCGCGAGCATATTCTACATCAATATTATCCATTCCTACACCACCACGACCTATGATTTTTAAGTCAGGACATGCGTCTATAACTTCTTTTCTCACAGTAGTGGCGCTTCTTACGAGCACAACATCTATCTTATTTTCGTTGATGTAATTAGCGAGTTGCTCTTGAGCCACAGTTGTAGTTATTACTTCAAAACCTGCTTTTTCTAATGCTTCAATTCCACTTTGAGAAACACCATCGTTTGCTAGTACTTTCATTTATAATTATGCTTTTCTTTCTAATTCGCTCATTATTTCTACCAATGTAGCTACGCTTTCAAAAGGTAATGCATTGTACATTGATGCTCTGTAGCCACCAACGCTTCTGTGTCCATTTAAACCGTTAATACCACCTTCTTTAAGCATGGTTTCAAAAGTTTCCTTATAATCTTGTTGAAGTGTAAACGTTGCATTCATAGTAGATCTATCATCTTTAGCAGCATACCCCTTAAAGAGAGGATTCAAATCCAATTCCGAATAAAGTAAACGCGCTTTCTTTTCGTTTTCCTCTTCAATGGCAGCTATACCTCCTAGATTTTTAAGCCATTTTAAAGTCAACATAGAAGTATATACAGCAAATACTGGAGGCGTATTAAACATGCTACTTTTGCTTATATGCACTTTGTAATCCATCATAGATGGAATTTGACGAGATACTTTGCCTAGTATATCTTCTTTAACAACAACTAAAGTTGTTCCAGCTGGTCCCATGTTTTTCTGAGCACCTGCATAAATTATATCAAATTGAGAAAAATCGAGTACTCGAGAGAAAATATCACTACTCATGTCACAAACCAATGGAATGTCACATTTTGGGAATGATTTCATCTGGGTGCCAAAAATGGTGTTATTGGAAGTGCAATGAAAATAGTCATAGTCCGACGGGATATCATAAGCCTTAGGAATGTAGTTGAAGTTTGCATCTTTAGATGACGCTACTTCATATATATCATCATAAATCTTAGCTTCTTTAATGGCTTTATCACTCCAAGTTCCTGTGTTTAAATAACCCGCACGTTTTTCTAGCAAATTATGAGCGACCATGATAAACTGCATACTTGCACCTCCTTGAAGAAATAGTGCTTTATAGCCTTTTCCTTCTAGTCCTAAAAGCTCAAGAGCTAAAGCCCTGGCTTTTTCCATTATATCTACGAAAGGTTTACTTCTATGGGAAATCTCAATTAAGGATAACCCACTATTATCAAGTTCTACAACTGCTTCTGAAGCTTTTTTTAAAACTTCTTGAGGGAGTATGCATGGCCCAGCACTAAAGTTATGTTTTTTCATGAAAAATCTATTTTTCATTTCCACTAACATGGAAATCTTTTACAATTTGCGAGTTGCAAAGGTCTTAATTTAAGAGAGATTAAGTGCTATAATATTGATAATTTATCAACTATATTTTCAACAGAAATTCAATAGTATCAACATTATCTGCATAATCTTTAAGGGATGGGTTTTGAGTGTCTCCAAATGGGATTTCATTTTCAATAAATCCATCTGCAACTATACATTGTATAAGTTCTGAGTCTGCTTTAATTTTTTGGTATAGTTGTTCTTTTCTATTATAAGTTTCATAAAAAAGAGTAGCAATAGGAGAGGCGTAGCTCTCATCTTCTTTTAACATCAGGAAACCATTTTCTAGTAGGTTGAACTCACTCATCAAATAAACAGCCTTGTTATAGTCGTAATTATTAGCATACTTGGCTTTATTGATGATTGGGTTCCAGTCATACATTGCTCTAAAGAAATCGTCAAAGTTATAATCTATTGGAACAAAAAGCTTTGAAACATTCCTGCAGCCTAATCCGTAATACCTGAATATATCTTCAGAAAGATTCTTTAAATCTTCCTCAGATTCGTTTCCAGATAAAACAGCAACTGAATTTCTGTTCTTTCGTATGATGCTTGGTTTTCCTTTAAAATAGTATTCAAAATACCGAGCAGTATTGTTACTGCCTGTAGCAATTACTCCGTCAAATCCATTTAGTTTATCTTCTGTGAAAGTGATGCTCCCTTTAAATTCCGGTTCAACATGTTCTAGATATTTTGCTAAATAGGGAAGTAGGTGTTTGTCATTACTTGATTGTTTTACTAGAACGTTATGACCAGAAAGTAACACGGAAATAAAATCGTGAAAACCCACTAACGGAATATTACCAGCCATAATTACTGCTACTTTCTTAGACTCTATATTGTTGAAGTTATACTTTACTAACCAGTCACTAAGTAATTTGTTTATCAATAAATTAGACCAATTTTCTAAACTATATAGTATGTTCTCTTTGGTAAACCAGCCGTTATATTCTTCTGCTAACTTAATTTGATGATTAAAACCATCAAAAAAAAGTTCATTGTACTCAATATCATCCTTTTTCTGAATGCCCTTTTTAGTAAATTGACTTAGAAAATCTCCCAATTTTGAGAATGCGTTAATTCTTTGTTGTAATTGCATTTAGGTTTGGTTATGCGCTATTTTGGCTTTATTTTTGCATTTGCAAATTTACGCAAACGAAAAAGAAATTACTGCTATGGCAATCATAATAACAGACGAATGTATTAATTGTGGAGCTTGCGAACCAGAATGCCCTAATACTGCTATCTACGAAGGCGCTGACGATTGGCGATATAAAGATGGAACTAGCCTTGAAGGCACTGTCGTATTACCTAATGGGAAAGCAGTGGATGCTGATGACGCGCAAGAACCTATAAGCGACGAGATATACTACATCGTTCCTGATAAATGTACAGAATGCAAAGGGTTTCATGAAGAGCCACAATGTGCTGCAGTTTGCCCCGTAGATTGCTGTGTTCCTGATGAAGATAATGTTGAAACCGAAGAAGTGTTACTCGGTAAGCAGCGTTTTATGCATCCTGAGGATTAATTTCAATACACGTTTTATTTATTAATCTTGTTTTAAGTCTGAAAGCTCAAAAACTAGATATTGTATTGATTTAGCCACAGCTTCCGATTGATTAGGGTCATTTTTTGTATGAAATGAAGAATATAAAACAGCTCCATCCCCATACTCAAAGGTATAAGCCAAATATCTATTATATTGATTGCCATTGTATACTATAGGTCCGTATAGCCAAGGTGTAACTTTCTGTTCATCGTAATAGTTGACTGCTTGCCAATTAATCGAAAATTGATCTAGTACTACTGTGCTATTATCTGAAATAGTTATGTCAAAATTCATGTCTAGCCAATCAAATAAATCATCGTTTATTATTTCTGCTTCAGTAGATAATGAGTCTCCTTGATAATATGGATGTTGAAAACCTAAGTAATTAAACTCATTTAGATAAACAAAGGCATAATCGGTAGAGTAAATTAGACCTCCTTCAGCTACATAATCGGTCAAATTATTGTTGAATGATGTTTTACTTTCGTCTAAACCACAATTTAAAAAGATAATATCGTAACTATTTAGTAATTCTGGTGATTCAATTAGTTCTCCAAAATCAAAACTTGTATTTGGCTCCAATAATGGGTTGGAAATTCTTCTTGATGTAATTTCTTCGTATCCATGTGAATTTTCATTTATCCTATTAGTTATGTCTTCACCTTCAATGATATCAAAAAGTGGTTCTTGGGTGACAGGGTTTGTAAATCCAAGATTGAAAAGTATATATTCAATATTATCATATCTACCAGTGACTACTGCAATATTTGGTAAATCTGTAATTGTTATATTATTTAGATTGATATCAATATCGTCTAATGCTATATTAAGTGAAGTAGAAAATAAACCTTTAGAAATTTTCACTTCATAATCACCAGAAGTTAAGTTCCCAAGTGTAAACTTACCTTCACTATTGGTAGTGGTCTCTTTTAAAGTACTATTGTCTTTAAATAGTATTACCTCTGCTTTAGATATAGGATCTATCCCATTCGGTGCTACAAATTTCCCTGTAATACTAAGGTCAGCATCAAGCTTGTCGGATTTATCTTTAGAACAAGAATATATGAAGAGGAATGCGAGTAGAAATGCAATTAATTTTTTCATAGCGGTTGGTGTTTTGTATAGTAGATGAAGTAACCGCCGAAAGGTTGCGTTAATATATTTACAGGTTGTAAAAGTCTCTTAGTATGCGAATCTTTTTTTATTCAAAAATTACTTTCACAAATCTTTGATTCTTAAGATTATCAATGTCTTGTCCAAACATTAATAATGTATTGTCATCAATCCAATTATAAAGTAGAGGTCTTATAGTAACACCTTCTAATGTGTTTTTATCAACCAATTTCTTCCTCTTGTATTCGCCAGATGTCAAATCAATTTGGTTAACTAAAAAGATGTTTCCTGAGTTAAAAGAGTTTATTGCTGGACCTGCACTATGGTTAAGGTTTTTTTCATTACAGTTGTATAGTAATGATAAATTTGAATCTCTTAGTACAGGAAAATAGGACGAGTAAATTGAAACGTTTGGCTTGGTATTGTTTTTTCCAATTTTGTTACTCCATATCAATTCCCCTTCGGGGTTTAAGTTAAATAATGCAAGATTTTGATGATAGTAGGTTATGGCACCGTTATAGGAGTACGAATGAATTTGCTCAGCCATAATCAAAAAGTCACCATTATCCTGTTGCAGTGTGTGCCTGTGTATATAGTAAGGGTCTTCATGCTTTCCTTCTTTGACTTTTCTTTTGATTCTTTCTTTTTTCTTTCCTTCTTGTAACAATTTAGTGATAAAACTAGCACTTAGGTTATGTTGTTTTTTAATCAGAAATTCATTAGTGTTAGCATCTATCTTAGAGAAATAAATGCCTTTCATTGCATAGTAATCGTTTTCGGAGTAGATGCCTGCGAGGAGCATATTATTAGAATCATCAAAAGAAAGGTCTAAACTCCTTAGGTTTAATTTACCAGGCTTTACAGTATTTAGAGTATTTATTTGCCCTTTTTCTAGCTTATAGATAAAGAATTCATGTCCTATGTCTGGGTTTGCTTTTCTTTCTTTTTTATCAGGGTAAATCACTGCAATCATTATAAAATCTCCGTTATTGTCAGACTGCAAACTATTTATTCCAAAATACCTATTTTCAAAAGGGAACTCATAATCATCCGTGCTTTTTAGATTAAAATCATAGTCAAAAGTTTGTATTCTGATTTTCTGATTATCTTTTTTGTCATTTGGGATGGTATAGAATAATCTAATAGTTTGATTCTCATCAGAGAATATAAATCGACTTAAAGCTCGATTTGATTTTTTATCATCATTTTTGATTTCGGTAATAAATTGTGGTTTTCCTAAGCTAAAATCATCAAGATTTACATATTGATAATAGTATTTTCTGCTTTCAGCATCAGTCCAAGACCACACATGCACTATGTTATTACCTATTTTGGTAACCCCAAGTGTATTGGATTTTGTTCCTGTTTTTCTTAAATCCAAGACAATTTCTTTGCCTGTAGGAGTTAAGTCTTTTCCAAACTTTCTAATAGAAGATTCTCCTAGTCCAAATCTACCTCCAGAATATAAAAGATAATAGCCACTATCATCACCACCGATTATATCTACCGGTATTTCGCGTTCATCGTTCTTGAAAAGCGCACCTAATTCTGTTTTTATTGTTTGTGCAGATACATATGCAGCAGCAATAGAAAAAACTATTACGGTAAATATAGTTTTGATATTCATAAGCTATTTTTTAAACAGTAATAATAGAAAAAAAAGAATAAATACAAAAGCTCTTTCGACAATTGATTTTTATACTTTGAAATCATATTAAATTAACACTATAAACTTATATTTGCACTCGCAAAATAACTATATATGAAAGCTGGAATTGTAGGATTACCTAACGTAGGAAAATCAACATTATTTAACTGTTTATCTAATGCCAAAGCGCAAAGTGCAAACTTTCCGTTTTGTACTATTGAACCTAATATAGGTGTGGTAAATGTACCAGATCCAAGATTATCCAAATTAGAAGAATTGGTTAATCCTGAAAAAGTGATTCCAGCTACTGTAGAAATTGTAGATATTGCTGGATTGGTTAAAGGCGCTAGCAAGGGAGAAGGTTTAGGGAATCAATTTTTAGGAAATATTCGTGAGACTGATGCTATTCTACATGTATTGCGTTGTTTTGATAATGATAATATTGTTCATGTTGATGGTTCTGTAGATCCTATCCGAGATAAGGAAACCATTGATATGGAACTTCAGCTAAAGGATTTAGAAACTGTAGAGAAGAAGTTAGATAAGGTAAAACGGGCTGCTAAGACTGGAAATAAAGAAGCTCAGAAAGAAGAAGCCGTGCTTATAAAACTAAAAGACACTCTAGAATCTGGAGTATCTGTAAGAGCTATTGAATTTTCTGAAGATGATTATAACGAGTTTGTGAAACCGCTTCAATTCATCACAGACAAACCAGTAATGTATGTTTGTAATGTAGATGAGGGAGCTGCAACTTCCGGAAATACTTATGTTGATAAAGTGCGAGAGATGGTGAAAGACGAAAAAGCTGAAGTTCTCGTTTTAGCTGTTGGAACAGAGGCAGATATAAACGAGTTAGATGATTACGAGGAAAGACAAATGTTTCTTCAAGATATAGGGTTGGATGAACCAGGTTCTGCAAAACTAATTCGTTCAGCTTATAAGCTATTAAACCAACAGACTTATTTTACCGCTGGTGTAAAAGAAGTTCGTGCTTGGACTGTCAATATCGGTGCTACTGGTCCAGAAGCAGCTGGCGTTATTCATACAGACTTCGAGAAAGGGTTTATTCGTGCGGAAGTTATATCTTATGACGACTATGTTTCATATGGTAGTGAAGCCAAAGTGAAAGAAGCCGGAAAGATGCGTGTAGAGGGTAAGAATTATATAGTTAAGGATGGAGATGTGATGCATTTCTTGTTTAATGTATAAATTAGAATTTAGACCACTTTACTTTTAGATATTAGCATCTAGATATTTTTATAGTTGACATAAGTTTTAAAGTCTAAATTTGTCAACAAAATCGGGACTTTATTGTTAATTACTTTGTGCTTTCTGCATTTCATTTTTTAAGGTGAAATGCTATATTAGCCACTCGTCTTAAATTAACACTCCTATGGCCCAAGAGACTAAATATACCGAAGACAATATACGTTCGCTGGACTGGAAAGAACATATCCGTATGCGTCCTGGAATGTATATCGGGAAACTTGGAGATGGCTCCTCTCCAGACGATGGTATTTATATTCTTCTAAAAGAAGTCTTGGATAATTCCATTGACGAATTTGTCATGGGTGCAGGAAAGACTATCGAGATATCCATCCAAGGAGATAAGGTAATCGTTCGAGATTATGGACGTGGTATTCCATTAGGCAAAGTCGTAGATGTTGTATCTAAGATGAATACTGGTGGTAAATATGATTCTAAAGCTTTTAAAAAGTCTGTTGGATTAAATGGTGTAGGTACTAAAGCAGTAAATGCTCTATCGTCGTATTTTAGAGTAGAATCCTCTAGAGAGGGTAAAAGTGCTTCCGCCGATTTTGAGCAAGGTAATCTTGTAGATGAAGAATTTCTTGAGGAGACAACAAGGAGAAAAGGAACTAAGGTTTCGTTTATTCCAGATGAAGTCATTTTCAAAAACTTTAAATACAGAAGTGAGTATGTTGTAAAAATGCTCAAAAACTATGTGTATCTAAATCCAGGATTAACTATAGTTTTTAATGGTGAAAAGTATTTTAGCGAGAATGGATTAAAAGACTTACTAGCTGAAAAAATTGCAGAAACTGATTTATTGTACCCAATCATTCATCTTCGAGGCGATGACATAGAAGTGGCCTTAACACATAGCAAGACTCAATATAGCGAAGAGTACAACAGTTTTGTAAACGGACAAAACACTACGCAAGGAGGGACGCACCTTGCTGCTTTCCGTGAATCACTTGTGAAAACAATACGTGAGTTTTATGGTAAGAATTATGAAGCTTCTGATGTTAGAAAGTCTGTAGTTTCTGCAATAGCTATAAAGGTCATGGAGCCCGTTTTTGAGAGTCAGACGAAAACAAAATTGGGTTCTACCGATATGGGAGGAGATTTGCCAACTGTAAGGACTTACATCAATGATTTCGTAAAAACACACTTAGATAATTATTTACATAAAAACCCAAATACTGCAGAAAATATTCAGCGCAAAATTCTACAAGCAGAGAGAGAGCGTAAAGAATTATCTGGTATTCGCAAGCTAGCTAAGGAGAGGGCTAAAAAAGCTAGTCTGCATAACAAGAAGCTTAGAGACTGTCGTGTACATTTTGGGGATACTAAGAACGAAAGAAATTTAGAAACTACATTGTTTATAACAGAGGGAGATTCTGCATCAGGTAGTATAACTAAATCCAGAGATGTTAATACGCAAGCGGTTTTTAGTTTAAAGGGGAAACCTCTTAATTGTTATGGATTGAGCAAGAAAATTGTTTATGAAAATGAAGAATTTAATCTACTGCAAGCTGCACTTAATATTGAGGAATCTCTTGAGGACTTGCGCTATAATAATGTTGTAATTGCGACGGATGCTGATGTGGACGGAATGCATATTAGACTTCTGCTAATAACCTTTTTTCTTCAATTTTTTCCTGAAGTAATTAAGGATGGGCATTTATACATTCTACAAACACCTTTGTTTAGAGTTAGAAACAAAAAGAAAACTATTTACTGCTACAGCGAGCAAGAACGAGTTGATGCTATCGAAGAGCTAAAACCATCACCAGAAATAACACGTTTTAAGGGGCTAGGTGAAATCTCTCCTGATGAATTCAGACATTTCATCGGAGATGATATTAGATTAGATCCAGTAATGCTTGATGATGGTATGTCTATTGAAGAATTATTGGCCTTCTACATGGGTAAAAACACACCAACTAGACAAGAGTTTATTATTAATAATCTTAAAGTGGAATTAGATATTGTAAAAGAAGAAAGCTAAGATGCGATTGAATAATAAGAAGGCTAAAAAAATTGTAAGTACTATATATTTTGTGTTCGCCATACTTTTTATATTCGTTACTTTTTCTTTCAATATTATTAGATCATTTATTGGTAGTGCGAAGTATAAGTATGCCTTTTTAATTACAATTCTTGCTTTGGCATTATTTTTTGCTCATAAGGTTTCAAAGTACTTTGAATATGACAGTGATGGCAATATATTGGTTGTAATGACAAAAGGAATGATGTTATCTGATTTTTTTAATTATAGAGAAAACAGAGCGGAATTCCCAAAGAAAAAACTTTTGTATTACAGATTGAATAATTATGGGATATATAAGTCATTAAATCTCTATATAAAATCGAATGGTGATAGGCAAAAGCGATTGAAATTTAATGTTACACTGGTAAGCGATAAAAAACTTAAGTATTTAAAACAATCTTTAGATAAAGTTGTGAAACAAAATAAAGCAAACGGTTAATGGATATAGAAAATGACGATTTGAATATGGATGAAAACATCAATGAATCCGGTAATCAAGACACTATCACGCGCGTAACAGGCATGTACAAAGATTGGTTCTTGGATTACGCCTCTTATGTAATATTGGAGCGTGCTGTACCGGCTATTGAAGATGGTTTTAAACCTGTGCAACGACGTATTATGCACTCTATGAAAGATTTGGATGATGGTCGTTATAATAAGGTAGCCAATATAGTAGGGCATACCATGCAATATCACCCTCATGGGGACGCTAGTATTGCAGATGCAATGGTGCAAATTGGACAGAAAGATTTATTAATCGACACGCAAGGTAACTGGGGTAATATACTCACCGGAGATAGAGCTGCTGCTTCCCGTTATATTGAAGCACGTATTTCAAAGTTTGGGTTGGATGTAGTTTATAATCCAAAAATAACCGAATGGCAAGTGTCTTATGACGGTAGAAGAAAAGAGCCAGTTAACCTGCCTGTTATGTTTCCATTGCTTTTAGCGCAAGGAGGTGAAGGCATCGCTGTAGGCTTGTCTACAAAAATATTGCCGCATAACTTTATTGAACTTATTGATGCCTCAATCAAGCATTTAAAGGGGAAGCGATTTACAATTTTGCCGGATTTCCCAACTGCCGGGATTGCCGATTTTACAAATTATAATGATGGTAATCGAGGTGGTAAGGTTAGGGTACGAGCTAAGATTTCTCAATACAATAAGAATACGCTTGTAATTAATGAAATTCCTTTCGGAACGACAACAAGTAGTTTAATCGATTCTATTCTTAAAGCTAATGATAAAGGTAAAATTAGAATTAAAAAGATAGAAGATAACACGGCCGCTGAGGTCGAAATCCTAGTACATTTACCTTCTGGAATATCTCCTGATAAAACAATAGATGCTTTATATGCTTTCACTAATTGCGAAACCTCGATTTCACCATTAGGATGTGTAATCGAAGACAATAAACCTTTATTTATTGGTGTGTCTGAAATGTTGAGACGCTCTACGGATAATACCGTTCAGCTACTAAAGAGCGAATTGGAAATAAAGCTGGGAGAGCTTCAAGAACAATGGCATTATGCTTCTCTTGAACGCATATTCATAGAGAACAGAATTTATCGTGATATTGAAGAAGAAGAAACTTGGGATGGCGTTATTTCCGCCATAGATAAAGGTCTAAAACCCCATATTAAGCATTTAAAACGTGCCGTTACAGAAGATGACATAACACGATTAACAGAAATACGAATCAAGCGTATTTCAAAGTTTGATATAGATAAGGCTCAGCAAAAAATAGATGCTTTAGAAGGTCAAATTGCAGAGGTTAAGCATCATTTAGACAACTTAATAGATTATGCAATTGCTTACTTCACGAGGCTAAAAAAAGATTACGGTAAAGGAAGAGAACGTAAGACTGAAATACGAATATTTGATGATATCGTAGCTTCTAAAGTAGTTATAAGAAATACCAAGCTTTATGTTAATCGGGAAGAAGGTTTTATAGGAACCTCTTTACGTCGTGATGAATATGTATGCGATTGTAGTGATATAGATGATATTGTCGTTTTTACTAAAGAAGGCAAAATGATGATTACTAAAGTTGATAGTAAAACCTTCATTGGTAAAAACATTATTCACGTCGCTGTTTTCAAGAAAAAAGATAAACGTACCATTTACAATATGATTTACAGAGATGGGAGTAGAGGCCCATCGTACATTAAGAGATTTGCCGTTACAGGAGTTACAAGAGATAAAGAATATGATTTAACTAATGGTAATAAGGGTTCTACCGTTTGGCACTTCTCGGCAAACCCTAACGGTGAAGCAGAAGTTGTAACAGTTTTGTTGAGGCAAGTTGGTAGCATTAAGAAACTTAAATGGGACGTAGATTTTGCCGATTTAGCTATTAAAGGCCGTGGTGTAAAAGGAAATTTAGTAACTAAGCACTCTATAAAACGTGTAGAGCTTAAAGAAAAAGGAGTGTCAACGCTAAAACCAAGAAAAATCTGGTTTGATGACACCGTACAGCGACTTAATGTTGATGGCAGAGGAGAGTTAATGGGTGAATTTAGAGGTGAGGATAAACTGCTTATTATAAAGCAAAATGGAACTCTCAAAACTATAACACCTGAAATCACTGCAAGATTTGATGATGATATGATTGTGCTAGAGAAATGGATTCCTAAAAAACCCATTTCGGCCATCTATTTTGATGGTGATAAAGAACGCTATTATGTAAAACGTTTCTTAGTTGAGCATGAAGGAAAAGAGGAAAGCTTTATCACTGACCATGCGAACTCACAATTAGAGATAGTCTCTACCGATTGGAGACCGGTTGCTGATGTTGAGCTGACAAAGGAACGCGGCAAGGACAGAAAACCAAACATAGAGGTTAATCTAGAGGAGTTTATCGCTGTTAAGGGGATTTCTGCATTGGGCAATCAATTAACCAAAGAGAAAATTAATCAGATTAATTTGTTAGAGCCTCTTCCCTATGAAGCGCCAGAGGAAACTCCCGCTGAAGAGATGGAAGTTGTTGGTCAAGAGACAGTATCTTCGAGCAAATCTGAATTGGTTAACGAGGATTCTACTGAGAAAGAAGTAGAAAAACCTATAGACCCAGATGCAGGTTCATCTGAAGAACCTCCTATGGACCAAGATGGTCAGGCTAAGTTGTTTTAGACATTTAGTGAATTTATATTATACATCAATCAATTAAATATTTCATTATGGGCATATTAAAAGAATTCAAAGAATTTGCTGTAAAAGGAAATATGATGGATATGGCTATTGGTATTATTATAGGCGCATCATTTAATAGAGTAATAGATGTACTAGTCAAACAAGTACTTATGCCTCCTTTATCGCTAATGTCTGGTAGTATAGATTTTCAAGAAAAACGATTTGTCCTTCACAAGATGCTATATTAGATGAATCTGGAGTTGTTTTAACCGATGAAGTAGCTATTGGTTATGGTGCACTTATGGAAGCGCTGATAGATTTCCTTATTATAGGCTTTACAGTATTTATAGTTGTCAAGGCTATGAATCGTTTACGTAACAGAGCAGATGATACAAAAGACAATGCAGTCGTAACTCCAAAAGATATCGAGCTTCTCTCTAATATAACTGACTTGATGGAAGAGCAAAATAGATTATTGAAATCTAATGCGAATAATAAGTTATAGTTTTATTGGTGTTTTATCTAAGTTTAAATCATCAAGCATATCTTGAGTAAACTTGTAATGACCTCTTCTAGTAATAATTCTAAAGCGGTCGTCTTTCATTCTTGTTAACACTTCAAGAAAACGCCATTTGGATTTTAGAAGCGTAGGTTCTTCACTTTTCAACCCAATTTCAAAATAATGTTTCCTTCCAGCCTTTTCTGCAACAATATCCGGAGTTATGCTTACATCACTCCCTTTTTTAAGATACGATTTTGGTGTCTCATATCCATCGATGTCGGCCTGAATATTTTCAAAGCCTAGGTTCTCTAAATAGGATAATGATTCTTTTAAAAATGTTTCGTTTTCTTGTTTGTCTTGTGCTATCATAGCGTTAAAGATACAATTTATTATGGATACCCCTAGTTAATGGCTCGTTAAAGCCTTTTGAGCTAGTAGCTGCAAATGATTTATGTTATATTAGATAATAATTCTGATAAATTAATCTAACTGATGTCAAACTTTGCTTCTGACTTGAATACGGAACATATTCTTACCGAATATTTGGATGATTTGTATGTTGAATTAGGGTTTGATGTAAAACGCATTTCGAATCAAGAATATCAAAACAAAGGAATAGATGTCATTATAAAGCATAATGGAAATTCTTACTTTATAGATGAAAAAGCACAATTACATTATTTAAATAAAAAACTTCCAACGTTTGCATTTGAACTATCTTATTTAAAAGGAAAAATTTTGAAGAAGGGTTGGTTGTTGGATGAAAAAAAAGAGACGAATTATTATTTCTTAATAACGAACATTAAATTAAATAATTATAAGAAAGTGTTAGAATCTAAAGATGACATTAAATCTTTACAGATTACAAGCGTCAATAGACTAAAGCTAATTAAATTATTGGGACGTAAAGGTTTGGATAGTGAAAATTTGGAATACCTAACTTATAGCATAAGGGAAGACAAGGCTTATGGGAAGCATATTATAAATTGTATGGACAACAAGGACGAAGGTAATATTCATTTTACAGAAGCTCTATCAGAGCAGCCAATTAACTTGGTTTTAAAACTTGACTATTTGACTAGGGAGGGCGCGGCTAAGGCTATTTATCCGCAGAAATAATTTGTTCATAAAGGCTTTCTCCAATTTTTTCGATAACACCTACAACTAGAGCATTTCCCATAAAAAAGGCACGTTTAGTATCTGTAATACCATCAAGTTTTGTGTGATTATCGGGAAACATATTAAGGCGTTCAAGTTCAATGGGTGTGAGTCTTCTAAGACCTCTATCAGAACTAACAACATGCTTGAATCTTGATGGAGATTTACCTCCTTCTCCTGTTATTATGGTCCTAGAGGCATTATCCATGGCATCTGGAAATATCATGCCTCCTTCACTGTAGTTATATTTAAAACCTTCTTTAGTAGAGCGGACCTCTTTTTTTGCGCCTTTTAAATATTTCCATTTCTTCAAATCATTCTCATCAATAAAGAAATCATCGGTGACTTCACCGTTTTGAAGAATGTCTCTCAAAAGAATTCTTGGTCCTGAGTAACTAGGGATGGTTTTACCAGTAGTTATTTTACCATTAATCATTAACCCAGTATTAAAAAAAGGGGATAGTTTTTGATTTTTATTAAAAGTATCACTTAGCTCCACTAAATCTCCTGCTAATTCAAACTCAGAAGAATTAATTAAATCACTAACAGGAAAAGCTTTTGCAATTGTTCCTTCAGTATTAAGCCAGTTAACTTCACTAGATTTTATTAGTTTTTTATATACAGATGTAGTTTTATAATATCCAATGAAGAAAACACGACGGCGTCTCTGAGGCATTCCGTATTCTGCAGCATTTATGACGCGCCATTCAACAGCATAACCTAAATCGTTTAGGGTTTTTAGCATGACGGCAAAATCACGCCCTCTTTGTTTTGCGGGAGATTTTAAAAGTCGGTCTACATTCTCAAGAAATAAATACTTAGGTTTTTTCTCTTTTTCTTCTAAGATTCTATGAATCGACCACCACAACACGCCTTTCTTTCCCAGAAGTCCTTTTGAGTTATATAATGTAGTAGCTACAGAATAATCTTGACAAGGAAAGCCACCAACTAATAAATCGTGGTCAGGAATGTCTTTAGTTACAACAGTTTCGATATCTTGATTAGAATGATTCTCACTACCGAATCGAGCTTCATAAACCATAGAAGCATGTTGGATTTTAGTAGAAGGTTCCCATTGATTGCTCCAAACAACTTTATAATTGCCTTTTTCAAGACCTATACGGAAGCCTCCAACACCAGCAAATAACTCAACGACTTTAATGGGGTTATTCATTTATAAGATAAAGATTTACAGAAATAAAAATACAGAATCAGAGAATGACTCAACTTTAATACTTTATATTTTTATAACTAACTTTTTAACATTGTCTAGGTTATCTTTTCCCAATAAAAAAAGGGAGCTAAGTAGCTCCCTTATAAAGTAAAAACTCTATTCTTCTGGTGATATATATTTATAAACGAGACCAGCTATTATGGCTCCTACAATTGGGGCAACCCAGAATAGCCATAATTGTGGTAATGCCCATCCACCTTCAGCAAATAATGCTTGGCTTGTACTTCTAGCTGGGTTAACAGACGTGTTAGTTACTGGAATACTAACTAAATGAATTAGAGTTAATCCTAATCCAATTGCTAAACCAGCTAATCCGGCTGGTGCTTTTGAGTGCGTCGCTCCGAGAATAATGATTAAGAAAAAGAATGTGAGCAAAACTTCTGCAATAAGAGCAGACATCATAGTGTATCCTCCAGGTGAATGCTCTGCATAGCCATTTGCGGCAAAGCCTCCAATTTCAAAACCAGGCTTTCCACTTGCTATAAAATACAAAATAGCTGCTCCAGCAATTGCACCAAGCACTTGAGCAATAATGTACGGAATCAAGTCTTTTTTGTCAAAACGACCACCAATCCAAAGTCCGATTGATACAGCTGGGTTTAGATGACAGCCTGAAATATGACCTATGGCATAAGCCATAGTAACTACTGTTAATCCAAACGCAAGTGCTACTCCTGCGAAGCCAATTCCTAGTTGTGGGTATGCCGCCGCTAAAACTGCACTCCCACAACCGCCAAGTACTAACCAAGCGGTTCCAATAAATTCTGCAAGTAATTTTTTCATGTTATTGTTTTTAAGTTAATGTTAGCGCAGTTGTTATGCTGAATCATTACCCTCAAAATAACAAGATACTAATTAGTTAATTCTCCTTTTATGTTTTCTTTTCTTTTCTTAATTACGATAAAGAGAAGTAATAATGAGATTATGATAGCTCCATAAATAAAGCTTTTAGATAATATTCCTACATCTGAACCAAATAAATGTAAATGTGATAAATATGCGCCTTCTACAAGCATTGAAAACCCTACTAAAATTAATATAGCTAGCCCCAAAATGTTTATGGATGGATGCTTCTTAAAAATAGCGAGTAAAGACTTTTTGAAGATTATAACAATTAGCAGAGAAAGGGTCATGGCGATTGCTACAAGAACAATGACTCTTGCAGTAGTGCTATCTAGCCTATTAGTAAGACCTAATGCTAGAAGTACTATATCGAATGAGAAAACAACGTTTAATAAAGTGGTTTGCCAAATGCTTTTACCAAAAATTGAACTTTGTTCAGATGTAAGTTTGCGAACATCGTAGCCACGGTCTTCAACTTCTTCATGTATTTCTGTCGTTCCTTTGTATAACAGGAAGAGCCCGCCGATAATCAGCAATAACGATTCTCCAGAAATACCTCCTCTAAACCAAGATAGATTAATGTCCCAAAAAGGAGCGGTAAGAGAGACTACCCAATAAACTATTAGTAATAACGCAAACCTAAGAAGAAAAGCCATTAAAAGGCTTAAGTTCATCGCATTGCTTTTATTTTTGCCATCCAGTTTGTCTATAGCAATATCTATAAATCTAATATTGTCTACTGACAATATAATTCCTAAAACAGTGAGTGTTAGTAATGCAATTAATGCGGGTGCTGAAATTAAAAAATCAATCATATTTAGTTGGTTTTATATGCGGTTCCTCTTTGCTTTTTTGTTTCCCCAATATAAGAGTATTCAAAAGTATATGAGGAGTCCGTTGTGGTTAGTATTTTTAAATGGATATCTTTTTTAGCAGCCATGGTTTTTGGATTAAGCGTGTGAAAAACAACTTCACAATCATTAATCCAGCGTACAGAAGTAGAATCTGTTTTGCCTTCAAAAGTCTCTACTTGTAGATTATTGTTCCTAGTAAATTCAGAGATATAAGATTGATTGCCTATAATGACCTCGCTTCTGTATGCGCCAGTTCTAAAGTCGTTACAATCTCTGTTAACATTATAACATCCTGATAAAGTGACGAGCAACATTAAAATCAAAAAAAATCTCATTAGTTAGCTTTATAGTTACAAAGTACAGAAAAAAATTAATTTATATAATTTTTAAATGTACCATCTTCATAAAACACAATTATACGTTCGATTTTTTTGGACGAGCCTATATTATTTGGGGTTTCGAGGTTGCTGTGTGTTTCGTTTTTGGAATTATGTAGTTTTGGAGTAGTGGGGAAAGTGCCTTTGCCATTAATAAGCCAATATAATTCCACATCTTCAAACTCTTTTATGATTTTCATTACAAAGTCCAGACTTGGCTTATTTCTGCCTGAAAGAATGTGTGATATGTTAGACCTTTGAACACCAATTTTATCAGCAAATGCAGAAGCAGATAGATTATGAAAATCTATTACTTTTTGCAATCTTTTACTAAATTCATTGGAGTTTATCATTGTAAACACGTGACTTATTATTAACGATACAAATGTAAATTAATTATGAATATTATTGATTCTATTTTTTAAATAGAACATATTTTAATGAAACTTAAACTTTATTTAAAATAATTTAAATAATTGATTTATATATAATTAAGATAATAATTATATTTGTTTAGTTTTTGTGCTTGAATTCTTATGCTAACAGTTTACTATTCCAAATTAAACATCATGTTTGACGTATACAAATGTAAATAATAGATTGTTTAATTTTGTAATCAATTATTAATTTGTGTTTGTGACGATACCTTTTTTACACCAGCTTTTTTTATCCAATAAGTCAAAAAAATTATACGGGAGATATATTTCTTTAGACCATATAGAGCCCTTAATTGAGGAAATCGGAAAAAATTTCAAAGCAGATGTGATTGGGTCTTCTGTTCTGAAGAAACCTATTTATAGTGCAACAATTGGTAATGGTCCAAAGAGAATACTGATGTGGTCTCAAATGCATGGAAATGAATCCACCACCACCAAAGCATTATTTGATATTTTTAATGTGTTCTCTAATAGCAACGAGAGTCAGATAAAACAAATAATTAAATCTTGCACTATTTTTGTTATACCTATGCTAAACCCTGATGGTGCTGAGGCCTATACAAGAGTAAATGCTAATGGAGTAGATTTGAATAGAGATGCTCAATCTCTTACTCAACCCGAAAGTAAGATTTTGAGACAAGTTTTTAATGAGTTTAAACCTGATTTTTGTTTTAACCTCCATGGTCAGAGAAGTATTTTTAGTGCAGGAAATACTGATAAACTAGCTATTTTGTCTTTTTTGGCACCTGCTCAAGATGATGATTCTTCGGTCACCCCAAATAGAAAAATCGCTATGGACTTAATTTATCGTATGTATAATGCGCTACAAATTGTTATTCCAGAACAAATAGGTATTTACGATGATTCTTTCAACCCTGCTTGCGTTGGTGATACCTTTCAAAGTTTAGGTGTTCCAACTCTTTTATTCGAGGCAGGACATTTTCCAGAAGATTATAATAGAGAGATTACGAGAGAATTAATTTTTAAATCATTAATGCTTGGATTGGACATTATTGGTAATGTTTCTGATTTAGGGTCACATCATAAGTTTTATTTTCAAATACCACAGAATGAAAAACTTTATAGAGATATAATCATAAGGAATGTTTTGATTGATGGTGTTGTGAAAGATATTGCTATTCAATATGAAGAAGTGTTGAAAGATAATTTAGTTGAATTTATACCTCGGGTAGATTCTATAGAAGTGTCCCTTAATTTATTTGGTCATAGAGAAATAGACGCAAATTTTCAAAAAATTATTGCTTCTTCGGAATTGAAACTCGACAACGAAATCGTTTACGTAGTAATAAACAATGAGAAATTCTCATTATTTTCTTAAAAAAGTTTAATTAGCATAAGGAATTGTTAATGAATTTGGCATACCTTTGAATATTATTTAAATAATTTAACAAATGGCTAAATTTAAACTAGACGAAGTTGATCACCAAATATTAGATATGTTGATTGACAATACGAGAATTCCTTTTACAGACATTGCAAAAAAATTATTGATTTCTGCGGGAACTGTTCACGTGCGTGTTAAGAAAATGGAAGAAGCAGGAATTATAAAGGGGTCTTCTTTAACCCTTGATTATGAAAAACTGGGATATTCATTTATTGCATATGTTGGTGTATTTCTTCAAAACACATCTCAAACTAAATTTGTACTACAAAGAATAAATGATATTCCTTATGTAACTGTAGCTCATATTACCACTGGAAAGTTTAATATTTTCTGCAAAGTCAGGGCAATGGATACTAAGCATGCCAAGGATGTTATTTTTATGCTTGACGATATAGATGGAGTTTATAGAACTGAGACTATGATTTCTTTAGAGGAGAGTATCAATGATAAAAAGCGCTTAATGCATACAATTTTTAATGAATTGTAAGATGTATGAAAGTTTCAGATTTGCTTACTTCAGAATTTAATCCTTATTACGGAACTTATATTAAACTAGCCGAAAATAAGTCACTTATAGACGGTCTTCAAGATGGTTTGGAGGAAACTATTTCTTTTTTTGAGTCTATTCCTCGAGATAAATTTGAACATCGTTACGCAGAAGATAAATGGAGTATAAAAGAAATTTTGCGTCATATAATAGATACAGAACGTATTTTTGCTTATCGGGCTTTACGTTTTGCTAGAAATGATAGTGCAGAGTTACCTGGTTTTGACCAGGACGAATATATTCTTCCTGATATGGTTAATGAACTTTCATCACAAAGCCTTTTTGATGAATATAGGTCAAATAGAATGTCCACAATTATTATGTTCACTAATTTTACTGAAGAAATGCTCAAAAGAATAGGAACAGCAAGCAACAACCCCATGTCTGCTAGAGCAGCAGGTTTTGTAATAATAGGTCATGAGAAGCATCATTGTAACGTTATTAAAGAACGTTATTTGTAAAAGCTTTTACCCTTCTCCTTCTACAAAGTCTGGTTCTTCTGCGGTATTCTCATCAATTTCTCTATCATCATCGTCTAAATCATAATCAACGATGGTTTGATGGAGCTTACTGCTAACTTTCACTAGGTAAATAGTGTCTTCAGTCTCCACCCGAACAGCTTCAATAGTGTCATTATGCATATTTTTAAATTCAATGATGTCATTATCTCCATACCCGTCAGGGTATTTCTCAGACAAGAGCGTAAGAATCTCTGGAGTTAATTTTTTGTAGTCGATGATTATGCGCTTCATAAGTATTTCTTGGGGTTAAAAAATAGTCTACGTTACGTAATTTTATATTTAAAATAGCAATTAAGCTATATCCAATGTACAAATTATTTTAAATCAAAATTAAAAAAAATGAAAAATCACAAAGATTTTGTCACTTCATTATAATAGTTGAAGGATTCTATTATTAGTTCGTTATCTACCTGACAATCAATTTTATGAATACCTATATCTTTTAAAAGTACGAAGTTTATATTACCATGTTCGTTCTTTTTATCATACTTGAGTAGCTCAATAATTGGGTTGAAATCAAGGTTTTCTATGAAAATAGGGGAGTATATGGTTTTTATAATCTTAACTACCTCTGAGAGTCTATTTTCAGGAAAAGCTAGCATTTTTTGAGAGATATAACATTCTAAAATCATTCCAACTGCAACAGCTTCTCCATGTAATAAGTTCTTTTTAGCTGGATTTTCCAAAAAATAGGATTCAATAGCATGCCCAAGTGTGTGACCAAAATTGAGGGTTTTACGTAAGTTTTGTTCATTTGGGTCTTGAGTAACAACATTGTTTTTTATTACTATAGAATCATATATTAATTTATCTAACGTAGAACTCCTAAAACTAATATAGTCAGACACCTCTTTCCAATATTCATAGTTACTTATTAGACCATGTTTTAGCATTTCTGCCATTCCAGAATACAATTGGTCTTCAGGGAGCGTCTTGAGAAAAGAAGTATCAATAAGAACCATATCCCCAGAGTTTATAACCCCTATTTGGTTTTTTAAATTACCTAAATCTACGCCAGTCTTACCACCAACAGATGCATCTACCATTGCAAGAAGAGTTGTGGGTACATTTATATAGTTAACACCTCTTTTAAAGGTTGACGCTACAAAACCACCAAGATCAGTTATAACACCACCTCCAAGATTTATTAGTAGGCTTTTCCTATCCGCTCCAAGCTCAGATAAAGCGTCCCAAAGGCTAGAGCATGT